>NZ_JBJHPC010000643.1:0-3840 GCF_045257485.1 Streptomyces sp. YS-3
CCCCCGGGGGACCCGCCCCGCGAGGGCCCTCCGACGGCTCCGTGACGGCCCGGCGAAACGGATTTGGGCGATCGGCGGCCGACCGTGTAATGTCTTCATCGCTCGCCCCAATAGCTCAGTCGGTAGAGCGTCTCCATGGTAAGGAGAAGGTCTACGGTTCGATTCCGTATTGGGGCTCTGGTGAGAGGGTCCCCGCCCACAAGCGGGGACCGGATCATCAAAGCGGTGTAGCTCAGTCGGTAGAGCAAGCGGCTCATAATCGCTGTGTCACCGGTTCAAGTCCGGTCACCGCTACTCAAAGTAGCAACAGTAGCCGATTGTGGGGTCGGTCTCCCGATCGGCTACTCTTTTATGCGTTCATCCGTCTAACCGTCCGTCCAAGGAGCACTCACGTGGCTGCCACCGACGTCCGCCCGAAGATCACGCTGGCCTGCGTGGAGTGCAAGGAGCGGAACTACATCACCAAGAAGAACCGGCGTAACAACCCGGACCGTCTTGAGATGAAGAAGCACTGCCCGCGCTGCAACTCGCACACCGCGCACCGCGAGACCCGCTAATCACGGGTTTAGCACTCAGGCTCGTACGAGAGGCCGTTCCCTGTTCCGGGGGGCGGCCTCTCGTCGTACCCCGTCGCACGCGTTGCCCAGATCACAGCAGACCACTCAGCAGGAGGTTGCGAGCCCATGGCGCTCGACCAGTCCTTCGTGGGGCGGACCTATCCGCCCACCGCGCCGTACGAGGTCGGCCGGGAGAAGATCCGCGAATTCGCCGAGGCCGTGGGGGACACCAACCCCGCGTACCTCGACCCGGAGGCCGCCAAGGCGCTCGGGCACCCGGATGTGATCGCACCGCCGACCTTTGTGTTCGCCATCACGTTCAAGGCGGCCGGCGTCGTGATCCAGGACCCGCAGCTGGGCCTGGACTACAGCCGGGTCGTGCACGGCGACCAGAAGTTCGCGTACACGCGCCCGGTGCGGGCGGGGGACCGGCTCACGGTCACCTCCACCATCGAGGCGATCAAGTCCATGGCGGGCAACGACATCCTGGACGTCCGCGGCGAGGTCCACGACGAGACGGGCGAGCACGTCGTGACCGCCTTCACCAAGCTCGTGGCCCGTGCGGCCGAGGGGGAGTGACGATGGGCGCCAAGATCCGTTACGAGGACGTGGAGACCGGCACCGAGCTGCCGGCGCAGTCCTTTCCCGTGAGTCGCGCCACACTCGTGCAGTACGCGGGCGCCTCGGGCGACTTCAACCCGATCCACTGGAACGAGAAGTTCGCCAAGGAGGTCGGGCTGCCGGACGTGATCGCGCACGGCATGTTCACCATGGCCTCGGCGATCCGGGTGGTCACCGACTGGGTGGGCGACCCGGCGGCGGTCGTCGAGTACGGGGTGCGCTTCACCAAGCCGGTCGTCGTGCCGAACGACGGGACGGGCGCGCTGATCGAGGTGAGCGCCAAGGTCGCGGCCAAGCTGGACGACGAGGCGCGGACGGTCCGGGTCGATCTGACGGCGATGAGCGCCGGTCAGAAGGTGCTCGGGATGTCGCGCGCGGTGGTCGCGCTGGCGTGACGCGCCCCGCGGGGGAGCGGAAGAGCGGAGGAACGGCCGTCGGGAGCGCGAGCGCCCCGGCGGCCGTTCGCCGTTTCCGGGCGCCGTCTGTTCCCGGGCCGTCTGTTTCCGTGCGCTGGCCGTTTCCGGGTGCCGTGCGCCGTACCGCTTGACGAAGTTAGTTATGGGCCACTAACTTTCTATGCATGGTCAGGATGAGCGCGGAGGAGCGGCGCGAGAGCGTCGTACGGGCGGCGATGAGCGAGTTCGCTCACCGCGGCTACTACGGGACGTCCACCGAGGCGATCGCCAAGCGCGTGGGAGTCTCGCAGCCGTACCTCTTCCGCCTCTTCCCGAACAAGCCGGCCATCTTCCTCGCGGCGACGCGTCGCTGCATGGAGGAGACCGTCCGGATGTTCGCCGATGCCTCGCAGGGGCTCATCGGCGAAGAGGCGGTGCACGCGATGGCGAACGCGTACACCAGGGTCATCGCGGAGGAGCCCGAGCGGCTGCTCATGCAGATGCAGGTGTACGTGGCGGTCGCCGCGGCCGAGGCGGCGGGTGACCACACCTTCGGCGAGGCCGTCCGGCGCGAGTGGATGGAGCTCTGGGACGCGGTGAGCGTTCCGCTGGAGGGCTACAAGGAGACCACGACGTTCCTGGCGTACGGGATGTTGATCAACACGCTGGTGGCGATGGGTTTTCCTCCCGAGCACCGGGTGTGGGAGGAGATCTACCCCAGCGCGAGGGCCAAGGGGCGACTGGAGAAGTAGCCTCACCTCCCTGTCCGGCGGTCCGGTGGACCCCTGGCGGGGGGCGGTGCACACGTATGGGCTCGAAAGTTAGTAACTGATAACTAACCGACGGAACCGAACACGGGAAGCGGGGAAGCGATGTCCGAGCAGCGGGACATACCCGAGCAGCAGCACGAGCAGGGGGCCGCAGAGGGGCCCGAGCAGAAGACGGGGGAGGCGGCCGGCCGGCGCGGGGGAGCGGTCTGGGCGCTGGTGATCACCAGCATCGCCGGGTTCATGGCGGCGCTCGACAACCTCGTCGTCACCACGGCCCTGCCGTCGATCCGCGAGGACCTGGGCGGGGCGCTGGACGACCTGGAGTGGACGGTGAGCGCGTACACCCTCACCTTCGCCGTCCTGCTGATGTTCGGAGCGGCCCTGGGAGACCGGTTCGGGCGCCGCAGGCTCTTCCTCGTCGGGCTGACGATCTTCACCGGGGCGTCCGCCGCGGCGGCGCTGGCGCCCGGGATCGACGGGCTGGTCGCGGCGCGGGCGGTCCAGGGGGTCGGCGCGGCGATCATGATGCCGCTGACGCTCACGCTGCTCACGGCGGCCGTGCCGGTGGCGAAGCGGGGGCTGGCGTACGGGATCTGGGGCGCGGTCAACGGCCTCGCCGTGGCCAGCGGGCCGCTGATCGGCGGGGCGCTGACCGAGCACTTCTCCTGGCAGTGGATCTTCTGGCTGAACGTTCCGCTCGGGGTGGCCGTGCTGCCGCTCGCGCGGCTGCGGCTCGCCGAGTCGTACGGGAGCGGGGCGCGGCTCGACATCCGCGGCACGGTGCTCGCCAGCGGCGGCCTCTTCGGGATCGTCTACAGCCTGATCCGCGGCAACCTGGACGGCTGGAGCAGCCCGACCGTACTGACCGGGCTGGTGGGAGGCGCGGCCCTGCTGGGCGCGTTTGTGTGGCACGGGATCGTCAGCGCGGCTCCGCTGCTGCCGATGCGGCTGTTCCGGAGCCGGGCCTTCGCGGCGATCAACCTGTCCAGCCTGCTGATGTACGTGGGGATGTTCGGCTCGATCTTCCTGCTCAGCCAGTTCCTCCAGGGCGTACTGGGCTACTCGCCCACCGAGGCGGGGCTGCGGATGCTGCCGTGGACCGCGATGCCGCTCCTGGTCGCGCCGGTCGCGGGCATCCTCTCCGACCGGATCGGGGGACGGCCGGTGGTGGCGGTGGGGCTGGCGCTCCAGGCGGTCGGGCTCGGCTGGTTCGCGCTGATCATGTCGCCGGACGTGTCGTACGGGACGCAGCTGCCGGCCATGACGGTAAGCGGGATCGGGATGGCGCTGTACTTCGCGCCGGCCGCGAACCTGGTGATGTCCAGCGTGCGGCCGGCCGAGCAGGGGATCGCGTCCGGGGCGAACAACGCGCTGCGGGAGGTCGGCGGGGCGCTGGGCGTCGCGATCCTGGCGGCGGTGTTCTCGGCGCAGGGCGGCTACGGGTCGCCGTCGGCCTTCGTGGACGGGCTGCAGCCGGCGCTGTGGGTCGGTGCGGGG
>NZ_JBJHPC010000644.1:0-3834 GCF_045257485.1 Streptomyces sp. YS-3
CCGCCGGCCCCGCCAGCCCTGCCAGTCCCGTTAGTCCCGCCAGTCCCCCTAGTCCCGCTCGCACACGAAGATCGCCGTGCCCGGGATCAGGTTCCCCCGCAGCGGGGACCAGCCGCCCCACTCCTGTGTGTTCCACGCCGGCCACTCCGGCTCGACCAGGTCGACCAGCCGGAAACCGCCGGCCACCACGTCCCGGACCCGGTCGCCCAGCGTCCGGTGGTGCTCGACGTACACCGCGTTCCCGGCCTCGTCCTGCTCCACGTACGGCGTGCGGTCGAAGTAGGACGCCGCCACGCTCAGCCCCTCCGGCCCGGGCTCATCCGGGAACGCCCAGCGGATGGGGTGCGTGACGCTGAAGACCCAGCGCCCGCCGGGCCGCAGCACCCGCCGGACCTCACGGAAGACCCGCACGGGATCGGCCACGAACGGGACCGCCCCGTACGCGGAGCACGCGAGGTCGAAGGAGCCGTCGGCGAAGGGGAGGGCGCCCGCGTCCGCCTCCACCAGCGGAATCGTTCCGCCGTCGATACGCAGGGCGTGCTGGAGCTGGCGGTGCGAGAGGTCCAGGGCGACCGGCCGGGCGCCCTGGGCGGCCAGCCAGCGCGAGCACTGGGCCGCCCCGGCGCCGATCTCCAGGACGTCCCGCCCCCTCAGCGACCCGGCCGGGCCGAGCAGCGCCGCGTCCGCCTCGTCCAGCCCCTCGGGGCCCCACACGAAACGGTCGTCCCCCAGGAACGCTCCGTGATCGGTCTGGTACTCGTCGGCGTTCCGGTCCCACCAGCTCCGGCTGGCCCGGCTGCTCTCCGCGTCGTCGGCGTCACGCCGCGTCGCGTCCGGCTCGTATTCGGCGTCGAACTCTTGGATCATCGTGTCCGTCGTTGTAGTTTGCGCAGAGCGCGAGCACGTGTTCGGCCCAACGACTTCTGCTGGGCCTTTTCGGGTCAGCGTGGCCTCGGAGAACCTCAGTTGTGCCGGGAATGCGGGGATCCTCCCCGGGTGTGCGCCTTCGCGCATTGACCCTGTCCGGCTGCCCCCGTATGCTACAAGTTGCGCTGCGAGCCTGCGCACCTCAGACCTAGCAGGCGCGCTTCCATCTGTTGTATGTCCCCTCGGTTGTCGAGGCGCCATCCGGACCGACCCGGATAGGCGCTTCCCAGGCTGTCCGGCTTCTGCAGAGGCGATACGGGCTCTCGGCGTGGCAGTACCTACGACTTTCTGTCCGTAACCGGAGCCCTTTCCCACATGACGAGCAGCACCGAGACCACCTCTACCACTCCGCAGGTAGCGGTCAACGACATCGGTAACGAGGAAGCCTTCCTCGCCGCGATCGACGAGACGATCAAGTACTTCAACGACGGCGACATCGTCGACGGCGTCATCGTGAAGGTCGACCGGGACGAGGTCCTGCTCGACATCGGTTACAAGACCGAAGGCGTGATCCCGAGCCGCGAGCTCTCGATCAAGCACGACGTCGACCCGAACGAGGTCGTCAAGGTCGGCGACGAGATCGAGGCCCTGGTTCTCCAGAAGGAGGACAAGGAAGGCCGTCTGATCCTGTCCAAGAAGCGTGCGCAGTACGAGCGCGCCTGGGGCACGATCGAGAAGATCAAGGAAGAAGACGGCATCGTCACCGGTACCGTCATCGAGGTCGTCAAGGGTGGTCTCATCCTCGACATCGGCCTCCGTGGCTTCCTGCCGGCTTCCCTCGTCGAGATGCGTCGTGTCCGCGACCTCCAGCCCTACGTGGGCAAGGAGCTCGAGGCGAAGATCATCGAGCTGGACAAGAACCGCAACAACGTGGTCCTGTCCCGCCGCGCCTGGCTCGAGCAGACCCAGTCCGAGGTTCGCCAGACGTTCCTCACCACCCTGCAGAAGGGTCAGGTCCGCTCCGGCGTCGTCTCCTCGATCGTCAACTTCGGTGCCTTCGTGGACCTGGGTGGCGTCGACGGTCTCGTGCACGTCTCCGAGCTCTCTTGGAAGCACATCGACCACCCGTCCGAGGTTGTCGAGGTCGGCCAGGAAGTCACCGTCGAGGTCCTCGACGTCGACATGGACCGCGAGCGTGTCTCCCTGTCGCTGAAGGCGACCCAGGAGGACCCGTGGCAGCAGTTCGCCCGTACGCACCAGATCGGGCAGGTCGTCCCCGGTAAGGTCACCAAGCTCGTTCCGTTCGGTGCGTTCGTGCGCGTCGACGAGGGCATCGAGGGCCTGGTCCACATCTCCGAGCTGGCCGAGCGCCACGTGGAGATCCCGGAGCAGGTCGTCCAGGTCAACGACGAGATCTTCGTCAAGGTCATCGACATCGACCTTGAGCGTCGCCGGATCTCGCTGTCCCTGAAGCAGGCCAACGAGTCCTTCGGTGCCGACCCGGCGTCGGTCGAGTTCGACCCGACCCTGTACGGCATGGCCGCGTCCTACGACGACCAGGGCAACTACATCTACCCCGAGGGCTTCGACCCCGAGACCAACGACTGGCTCGAGGGCTACGAGACCCAGCGCGAGGCGTGGGAGGGCCAGTACGCCGAGGCGCAGCAGCGCTTCGAGCAGCACCAGGCCCAGGTCATCAAGTCCCGCGAGGCCGACGAGGCCGCCGCTGCCGAGGGCGCTGCCGCCCCGGCCGCCGGTGGCAACGCCGGTGCCGGCATCTCGGGTGGTTCGTACTCCTCGGAGTCGGACGACAACTCCGGCGCCCTGGCGTCGGACGAGGCCCTGGCTGCCCTGCGCGAGAAGCTGGCGGGCGGCCAGAGCTGACGCTCTGACCCCGGTCGGTAGATAGCCGAAATGTAAGGCCCGCTCCCCATTGGGGGGCGGGCCTTACATCGTTCCCGCCCCCTGACACTCCGGGCGGCGCGCTGTCAGGGGGTGACCGGGATGTTGGTCAGCCCCTTTCCACCGGTCACCGTGTTGCTGGCGTAGACAGTCGTCGGACAGCTGTTCGCGTTGTAGTTGGTCACGTTGACGGCGAGCCGCAGCGCACCGGGGGAGTCGCTCAGGTCCGACGTGTTGGAGCGGAAGACCGTGCCGCAGCCCCAGCCGGACTGCTGCGTGTGTGTCTCATAGCCGTTGTTGAGGGTGTGAACGCCGGTGTTGCCCTCGATCACCGCCTTGTTGCCCTTCACATCGACCCAGGAGTCGTCGTAGTTGGCGTTGGTCAGCCCGCTGCCGTCGAAGTGGTTGCCGACGATCCGGGTCCCGGTGGTGCCCTCCTTCACATCGACGTTCTCGCCGCCGACGCCCGGACCGATGGTGTTGCCCAGGATCTGCACCTGGTCGCTCCGGTCGGACAGGTCGCCCGCCGTGCCCACGTACACGCCCTCGCCCATGCCCGAGCCGTCCCGGCCGGTGTCGTAGACGCGCGAGTTCCTGATGACGCCGTTCTTGCTGGACTTGCGGAAGTGGACGCCCTCCATGGAGAGGCCGTGCACGGTCACGGAGTCGATCACGACACCGATCGCCGCGTCCATCATGATCCCCTTCTGGCCGCCGGTGACGGTGAGGCCGTTGACCGTCCAGTACGAGGCGCCGTTGAGGTGGAGGCCGTATCCGCCGCTCGCCTTGAGCACGGCCTTCGACGAACCCGTGAGGGTGATCCGCGCGGACGCGGTGCCGGCGGTGGTCGCCTTGAAGTTGCCGGTGTAGGTGCCGTCGGCGAGCCGGATGGTGTCACCGGGGTGGGCGGCTGCGAGCGCCGACTTCAGCTGGGTGGCCGTGATGACGTCGACGACGGCGGCGGACGCCTGGGCGGACGATGCGGTGAGACCGAGTCCGCCGGTGGCGAGAGCGCAGGTGAGCAGGGAGACGAGCAGGGGGCGGTTACGCATGGGGGGCCTCCGG
>NZ_JBJHPC010000645.1:0-3799 GCF_045257485.1 Streptomyces sp. YS-3
TCCTGGGTGCGCGGGCCGATGGGCGGGGCGGCGGCCCCCGCGCCCGGGACCGGGCTCATGGGCCGACGCCGCCTCCACTGTCTCCTCCAGCGCGTGCCCACGCGCGTCGGCCGTACTCCATCCGTCACCCGGTGGGGCTCGCCGCGGATCGCGCCCGGACGCGCCCGCGGGTTCAGTCCACGCCGTCCCCGAGGGATTCGAGGAGTTCGCGCAGGGTGCCCGCCAGGGCCTCGCGCCGCTCCGGGGCGAGGGCCGTGAGCAGCCGCTCCTCGGTGGCGAGGTGGTCGGGCAGCGCCCGGTCGATCAGAGCCCGGCCCTCGGGGGTCAGGGCGACCTGGACGACCCGGCCGTCGGTGGGGCTGGGGGAGCGGGTCACCAGACCGCGCTCCTCCAGCCGGTCGAGGCGCTGGGAGACGGCACCGGAGGTGACCATCGCGGAGCGCATCAGCTCGGCGGGTGAGAGCAGATGGGGCGGCGGGCTGCGGCGCAGCGTCGCGAGCACGTCGAAGGAGGCGGGGTCGAGACCGTGTTCGGCGAAGGTGCGGCGCAGCTCGGTCTCGATGAGCCGGGAGAGGCGCTTGAGCCGCCCGATCACCGCCATCGGCGACACGTCGAGGTCGGGGCGGCGCTCGCCCCACTGCGCCAGCAGGAGGTCCACATGGTCGGTCACGGATCCACCCTAGCCAATCTCTTAGTGATGAGATACTTTTCTCTTAGCGCTAAGAGAAACTTCTCGCGGCGAACGGACCCACCAGAAGGAGCGGACCCTCATGCGCATCACCGTCTTCGGAGCAGCGGGAAACGTCGGCAGCCGCGTCGTGGCCGAGGCCGTCGCCCGGGGGCACGAGGTCACCGCCGTCGTGCGCGACCGGGCCCGCTTCCCCGAACTCCACCCGGCGGCCCGCGCCCGTACCGGTGACGCGGCCAGTGTCGAGGACATAGCCGAGCTGAGCGCGGGCCAGGACCTGGTCATCAGCGCCACCCGGCCCGCCCCCGGCAGCGAGGGCGACCTCGTCACCGTGACCAAGGCGCTGCTGGCCGGGCTCGCCGGAACCGGCGTGCGGGTGCTGCTCGTCGGCGGCGCCGCCACCCTGACCCTCCCCGGCAGGGACGGCGCCACCGTCGTCGACGACCCGGACTTCCCCGCCGACTGGCGGCCCATCGCGGACGCCTGCACCGAGCAGCTCGCCGTCTGCCGCGCCGAGGCCGAGGTCGACTGGGCCTACCTCAGCCCCGCCGCCCTCCTCGAGCCGGGCGAGCGCACCGGCACCTACCGGCTGGGGGCCGACGAGCTCATCGTGGACGGCGACGGCGTGTCCGCGATCTCCATGGAGGACCTCGCGGTGGCGCTCCTCGACGAGGCCGAGGAGCCCCGCCACCACCGCACCCGGTTCACCGTGGCGTACTGAGCCCGGCCTCAGTGCCCGAGCAGCACCCGCAACTCGGGCTGGAGCAGCTCCCCGTGGGCCTGTACGAGGTCGTCGCACAGATCCCAGATCCGCTCCACCGGCAGCGTGGCGGCGGTCGCCGCGTCGGTCATCGCGGCATGCCGCACATGCCGGGGCTCGCCCTCGGTGGCGGCCCGGACCACCAGATCGGTGACGCTCGCGTACGTACGGTTGAGCGCGGCGCACTGCGGCGGGAGCGCGCCGACATGGGTCGGCTGCACGCCCGAGGCGTCGACCAGGCAGGGCACCTCGACCACGCAGTCGGTGGGCAGATTGGGGATCAGGGAGCTGTTGGGGACGTTGCCGTAGACCGTGCGGGGCGTGCCGGTGACGATGCTGTGGACGATCTGCGGCGCGTACTCCATCGTGCCCTCGACCGGCAGCGGCCGGCCCGCCGCCAGGGCGTTGCGGGTCCGCTCGTAGCTGACCGTGTTGTCCTCGATGATGTCGAGGTACGCCCCGATCGGCAGCCGCAGCCGCTCCACCTCGCTGTCGTGGTGCAGATACCACGGCACGTACTCGGAGGAGTGCTCGCTGGTCTCGGTGGGGTAGTGGCCGAGCCTGCGGTACATGTCGACGCGGACCCGGCGCAGCAGTTCGCGGTCCTTGTCGATGGCGGCGTCCAGGAGCGGGTGCAGATCGCGGCCGTCGCGCTCGAAACGCAGCACCCACGCCTGGTGGTTCATCCCGGCGGCCAGATACGACACCTCGGAGAAGTCCACCCCGGCCAGTTCGGACAGGTCGTGCATCGTCCAGTACACCGAGTGGCACAGGCCGACCGCCTTCAGCCGGGGGGCGATCCGGTGCAGATAGAGCAGGTTCATCGCCATCGGGTTGGTGTAGTTCAGCAGCCAGGCGTCCGGGCACAGTTCGGCCATGTCCTCGGCGATGCCCCGCAGCACCGGGAAGGTGCGCAGCGCCCGGAAGATACCGCCGATGCCCAGCGTGTCCCCGATGGTCTGGCGCAGCCCGTACCGCGCGGGGACGGCGAAGTCCGTGCGGGTCGCCGCGTTCATGCCGACCTGGACGGTGTTGATCACGAAGTGCGCGCCGTCGAGCGCGCCGCGCCGGTCGGGGTGAGCGGTGACGACGGGCGCGACCTGCAGCGCCCCGGCGATGTGCCGGGCCGCCGCCTCGGCGGTCGCCAGCCGCTCCGGATCGATGTCGTGCAGCGCGATCCGCAGCCGGCCGAACTCGGGGAAGGCGAACAGGTCGGCCAGCAGCCCCTGGGTGAACACCACACTGCCCGCGCCCATGAACGCGATCTTCACTTCGGCCGGTTCGGCCATCTCGGTGACTCCAGTCGTTTCGGTCATACGTGAACTCCCCTGCCTGGTGCGGCTCCCGGGCCCGGAACGTGGGCGACGGCCTCGTCCCAGGTGGGCTGGGCCGCGGTGCCGCCACGGCCCCGGGTCGACAGCGAGCCGCAGGCCGCCGCGACGGCCAGCGCGTCCGCGAGGCCGAGCCCGCGCAGCACCGCGGCGACGAACCCGGCGTCGAAGCTGTCCCCCGCCCCGACGGTGTCGAGCGGCTCGACGCGCAGCGCGGGCACGGCCGTCACGCGCCTCCCGTCGTGCGCCAGCGCGCCCCCGGCGCCGTTCTTGACCACGACGAGCGGCCCGCGCCGGGCGAGCGCCTCGGCCGCCTCGGCCACCCCCCTGGCGACCCCGGTCAGGGCGCGCGCCTCGGCCGCGTTGGGCAGCACCTGGTCCGTCACCTTCAGTACGGGGTCAAGGAGATCCGGGTCCCAGCGGCCGGACGGGTCGTCGTTGGTGTCGAGCGAGGTGGTCGCGCCGAGCTCGCGCGCCCGCGCGAACACCCCGGCCAGCGCCCCCGCGAGCCGCGGCATCAGGAAGAACGAGGCGGCGTGGACGTGCCGGGTCGCGGCGAGCAGCGCCTCGGGGACGTCCCCGGGCCCGGTCGCGGCCAGACATCCCGGCGCGGTGAGGATCGCCCGGTCGGCGCCCCGGGTGAGGACGGCGGTGAGCGGGGTGGCCAGTTGGGGGTCGGTCGTCAGGGCCGAGGTGTCGACTCCGCGCGCACCCAGGGCCGTACGGACGAAGGCGCCCGCCGGGTCGTCGCCGACGCGGCCCGCGAACGCCACGCGCAGCCCGAGCCGAGCCGCCCCACAGGCCATGATCGCGGCCGAGCCGCCGAGGACGAGATCGGCCCGCTCGACCAGCTGTTCGCGCTGGCCGTACGCGAGGTCGCGCGGTACGGGCCCGAGGACCACGTCCGGGTTGGCGTCGCCCACGACGAGCAGGTCGAAGGGGCGCGGGGAGGGCGGGGGCGCCGGTGGTACAGGTGGTACCGGTGGTGCGGGCATGGTGAAGGGCTTTCTGGTCCGGGGG
>NZ_JBJHPC010000646.1:0-3793 GCF_045257485.1 Streptomyces sp. YS-3
CCCCTCCGGGCCCCGCACACCGTGGTCGTCGACGGCGCGCGGATGAGGGACGCGCGGCTGCGGCTCGACGCGGGCGACCCCGCACTGCGCACCGCCGTCGGGAAGCTGACCGCGGCGGCCGACGGCTGGCTCGGCCAGGGGCCCTGGACGGTGGTGGACAAACCGGAGCCCGCGCCCGGCGGCGACCCCCACGACTACCTCAGCCAGGCGCCGTACTGGTGGCCCTCCCGGCCCAGGACCGCCGACAACCCCCGGGGCTGCCCGTACGTACAGAAGGACGGGCAGCGCAACCCCGAGGTGGACACCGGCACCGACCGCCCCGACCTCGGCAGGGTGGTGAGCTCGGTGACCACGCTCAGCCTCGCCTGGTACTACACCGGCCGGGCCCGGTACGCCGAGCAGGCCTCGACCGCCCTGCGCACCTGGTTCCTGGACCCGGCGACCCGGATGAACCCCAACCTCGACCACGGCCAGTTCATCCCCTGCAAGTACGACGGCCGGGCGATCGGCATCATCGACTTCTCCCAGCAGTACACCGGGGTCCTGGACGCGGTCGCCGTCCTCGACCTGGGCGCGCCCGGCTGGCGGGCCGAGGACCGCACGCGGATGCGCGACTGGAACAAGGAGTTCCTGAACTGGCTGCTGACCTCGCCCTTCGGCAAGGAGGAGTCGGCCGCCAAGAACAACCACGGCACCTTCCAGGACATGCAGATCGCCGCGCTCGCCCTCGCCACCGGCGACCGGGCGCTGGCCGCGGACACCGTCCGGGCCGCCGCGAATCTGAGGGTCGATCCGCAGATCGCCGCCGATGGCAGCCAGCCCCAGGAACTCGCCCGCACCCGCAGCTGGCACTACTCGGCCTTCGATTTGGTGGCGTACAGCAGACTCGCCGCGATCGGCCGGCACGTGGGCGTGGACCTGTGGGGCTACCGGGGGCCGCAGGGGCAGAGCCTGTTCAAAGCCGTGGACTATCTGCTGCCCGCGGCCACCGGGGCGTCCGTCTGGCCCCACCCGGAGCTGGAGTTCTACCGGTACGCGGCGAGCGACGTGGTGCACGCGGCGGCCGACGCGGGCGACCGGAGGGCCCGCGCGGCCGTCCCGAGGCTCCAGGCCCCGCCCGGCGGCGACCTGTGGGCGCTGCGGCCCGCCGCCGAACAACTGGACTCGATCGCCGGCTGAGGCGGAGCGCGAGCACCCGACGCCTGATGTCTGCTGTCAGCCGAGGGCTACGGGGCGGCGCCGGTGGACCGTGCCGGCGCCGCCTCCACGGCGTCCCCGCCGCCCGCCTTCCGGGCGCGCGCTCCCGTACGCAGCACGTCCGCGCCCGCCACCAGCCCCAGCGCCAACACCGTGACCAGGCCGAACGACACCACCAGGGAGGTCAGATCGGCGATGCCGCCGATCGTCGAGGGGGCCACGAGGCCCGAGGTGTACGTGATGGTGGCGACGCCCGCTATCGCCTGGCTCGGGTTGGGGCCGCTGCGCCCGGCCGCCGCGAAGGCGAGCGGCACCACGACCGCGACCCCCAGGCCCACCAGGGCGAACCCGGCCATCGCCACGGCCGGCGCGGGCGCCAGGACCACCGCGAGCCCGCCCGCCGTGGCCAGCACACCGCCGCAGCGGACCGTCCGTACCGCGCCGAACCGGTCCACGACCCGGTCGCCCGCGATCCGCGCCACCGTCATGGTCAGGGTGAACGCGGTGGTCGAGGCGGCGGCGAGCCCCGCCGAGGCGTCCAGGGTGTCCCGCAGATAGACCGCCGACCAGTCCAGGCTCGCGCCCTCGGCGAAGACCGCGCAGAACGCGACGAGGCCGATCACCACCGCCGTCCTCGGCGGCAGGGTGAAGCGCGGCGGCGGCGCCTCGCCGGGCGCGCTGCGCAGATCCAGCACGGCGCCGCAGACGAGCGCGCCCAGCGCGGTGAGGACGGCCGCCGCGACGAGGTGGTGCACGCGCGCGTCGACACCGAGGTGCGCGGCGAGCGTGCCGGCGGTCGAGCCGATCAGGGCGCCCGCGCTCCACATGCCGTGCAGCCCCGACATGATGGACCGCCCCAGCCGGTCCTCGGTCTCCACGCCCAGCGCGTTCATGGCCACGTCCGACAGGCCCGCCGTGGCCCCGAAGACGAAGAGCGCCCCACAGAGCGTGTAGAGGTTCGGCGCGAGCGCCGGGAGGGCGAGGGCCAGGGTCCACAGGGCGAGCAGCCCGCGCAGCGCCCGGCGCGCGCCGAAGCGGTGCGTGACCGCGCCCGAGAGCGGCATCAGCAGCGAGGAGCCGATGGCGGGGAACGCCAGCGCCAGACCCAGCTGGCCGGTGGAGATGCCGGTGTGCTCCTGGATCCACGGGACCCGGGTGGCGAAGTTCCCGGTGACCGTGCCGTGGACGCAGAACACCGCGGCGATCGCGATCCTGGCCCGCCTCAACTGCCGTGCGCCGACGTCCGCTTCGGTCCTCATCCGGCCGGTCCTCCCCTGGAAATGGTCGCTGTGGTCCAGTGCCCGCGATAAACTATCAGGAACCCTGCCTGATAAATACACCGCCCGTCCATCGGGTTTCGGTCGTCTGGAAGGATTCCGGCATGCCCGCATCACCGAGCACCGCCCGGGTCATCAACGACCGCCTCGCCCTGCGTCTGCTCCAGGACGAGGGGCCGCTGACGGCGGGTCAGCTCAAGAAGCTCACCGGACTGTCCCGGCCCACCGTCGCCGACCTGGTCGAACGGCTCCAGGGCTCGGGGCTGGTCCAGGTCGTGGGGGAGTCCGGCGCCGAGCGGCGCGGACCCAACGCCAAGCTGTACGGGATCGTCGCGGACCGGGCGCACCTCGCCGCCCTCGACGTGCGCACCGACAGCGTCACGGTGCTCGTGGCGGACCTGCTCGGCGCGCCCCTCGCCCGGGCCGCCCTGCCGATCGGCGCCGAGGCGGGGACGGGACCCGCCGTGGAGCAGGCGGTGGCGCTGCTGGAGCGCACCGCGAAGGAGGCGGGCGCCGAGCGGCTGCACAGCATCGGGATCGGGGCGCCCGGTCTGATCGACCCGGCGACGGGCGAGCTGCGCGACAGCACGGGGCTGCCCGCCTGGCACCGGGCCCTGGTCCCCGCCCTGCACGGGCGGCTGTCGGCCGCGGTCCTCGTCGAGAACGAGGTGAACCTGGCGGCGATGGCCGAACACCGCCTGGGCGCCGCGCGCGGCCAGTCCGACTTCGTGCTGTTCTGGCTGGGTCAGGGCGTGGGGGCCGCGGTCTTCCTGGACGGGAAGCTGCGCCGGGGCGCTTCCGGCGGCGCGGGCGAGATCGGCTTCCTGCCCGTCCCGGGCACCGGGGGGCTGCCGTCCGCGACCGGCTGCGACGGCGGGTTCCACGCGCTCGCGGGCGCCGAGGCGGTGGTCCGGCTCGCCGCCGGGCACGGGCTGAGCGGCGGCGCCGAGACCCTGGTGCGCGAGGCGGACGGCCCGTTCCTCGACGTGCTCGCCGAGCGGATCGCCATCGGCGCGGCGGCCGTGGTCTCCGTACTGGACCCAGGCCTGATCGTCCTGGGCGGCGAACTCGGCCACGCGGGCGGCGCGTCGCTCGCCGCCCGGGTGCGGACCCGGCTCGCCGCCCTCACCCCGCTCGACGCGGAGGTCCGGCCCAGCGGACTCGGGGACCGGGCGGTGCTGCGCGGGGCCCTGCTCGCGGCCCGGGACGCGGCGCAGGACGAGCTGTTCGCGCCCTGACGCACCGCACCCCGGCCGGGGAGTCCGGCCGGGGTGCGGGTGCGCGGGTGGGTGCCCGGCGGGGCGGCAAGGGCCTCAGGT
>NZ_JBJHPC010000647.1:0-3789 GCF_045257485.1 Streptomyces sp. YS-3
GGGGTGGACTGCTCCCCGGGGGCGGGCCGCGCGGTGGTGTCCGGGGCCTGCGGGTCGGCCTCAGGGGGCTGCGCCCCGGGCTCGCTCACACCGACTCCCCGGTGGCGCCGATCCGGTCCAGCTGCTTGCCCAGCAGCAGCGCCGCGCCCTTGGCGTTCAGGGGCTTGGGGCCCTCCGCCTCGGCGCTCACCAGGATCTCGCCCCGGTAGGCCGAACAGATCATCATGTCGAGCTTCTCGTCCTTCTCGTCGGGACCCAGAAAGCACCGGGCCTCCTTGTGCCCCTTGACCTCGGGGCCCTTGCGCAGGAAGTCCAGGGAGTCGAAGTACGCGTTCTGGAACGTGGCCAGCCCCCGTACGGCCCGGGTGTTCTCCATCCGCGAGAGCACGATCTCGACCGTGAACGCGGCGTCGGCGGCGGGCGCGGAGACGGGCGCGTCGTCGGTGCTGACGTAACTGCGCATCGCCATCCCCTTGACGCGCTCCTTGTCGATCACCTCGGCCATCCTGCGCCGCTGGGCGGACGGCAGGCCGCGCAGGGCGTCCTTGCGCAGGGCCACCGCCTGGGCGCCGGTCAGATCGGCGTCGGCGCCGAAGCCGTCGATGTCGGGCCCCCGGCCGTACCCGTCGGTCCCCAGCGGCACCAGCATCCGCGACAGCTCCGAGGCAGGCCCGCCGGACCCGGTGGCCGCGTCCTTCCGGTCGGCGCCGGTGGCCTCCGGCCTGCCCGACGGGAACGTCCAGTCCGGCGCGCCGGGCGCCCGGTCGGCCCGGTCCACCACGACGGCCGTGGCACCGACCCCGCCCGCGACCAGCGCGAACAGCGCCCCGCCCACCGCGAGGGCGACACCCCGCCGTCTTCCACCGCTCCCGTTCACATCCGCTCCCACTGCCGCCGTGCCAGGTCCATGGCCTTCTGTGGAGCGATCGGCTCGTCGCTGTCGAGCCACACCTCCATGTAGACGTTCCCGCGCCGCGCGAAGGCCTCCGCCCGGTGGCGGCCCCGGGAGTCCAGGTCGCCGCCGGTGTAGAGGCGGCCGTTGCCGGAGCCCGGGATCGCCGTGCTGTGGCCGCTCTCCCGGCCCGCCCACTTGTGCTGATCGTCCAGGGCGTCCTGCGAGGCGACCGCGCGCTCGTCGCGGAACTGGATGAGCCGGATCCGCACGTCGAGACTCCCCTCGCGCCAGTCGGCCACGGCCGCGCGCCGGAACTCCTCGCTCAGCAGGCTCGCGAAGGCCCCGGACGGGCTGGTGAAGTACTCCGCGTACTCGGACATGGACAGCCAGCCGTCGTGCCCCTCCGGGTTCTCGATGTCCGATGCCCCGGCGGGCCGCTTCAGCAGCATGGTCCGCAGATCGCCGTCGGTCGCCGCCTTGCGGTCGCGCGCGGCGGAGAGCGGCGCGGGCGCCCTGCCCTTCGCCTGGGCGAGCACCGGCTGCGAGAGCGGCGGCAGCGGCGTCGGCGAGCCGCTCGCCTGCACCGTGTAGCCGGTGCAGAGCCCGGCCACCACACCGAGCAGCGCGCCGCCCGCGATGAGCAGCGGTGTACGGCCGCGCCGGGGGCGCGGCTCGTGTGTCGTCTCCAAAGGGTCCCCCCACGAGACCTCGGTACGGGCCCGATCACCCGTGCACAGAACTGACTCGCCGGTGACCGGAGGGGTTGTAGGGGCGCGCATTACAGTTCGGTCCATGGCCAAAAAGCTCGTACTGAAGGTGACCGCGGGGGCCGACGCCCCCGAGCGGTGTTCGCAGGCGTTCACCGTGGCGGCGGTCGCCGTCGCCAGTGGGATCGAGGTCTCGCTCTGGCTGACCGGCGAGTCGTCGTGGTTCGCGCTGCCGGGGCGGGCGGCCGAGTTCGCGCTGCCGCACGCGGCCCCGCTGCCGGACCTGATCGACGGGATCCTGGCGGGCGGCGGCACGATCACGGTGTGCACGCAGTGCGCGGCCCGGCGGGACATCACCGAGGCGGACCTGATCGCGGGCGCCCGGATCGCCGGGGCGCAGGTCTTCGTCCAGGAGGCGATGGCGGAGGAGACGCAGGCGCTGGTCTATTAGGACGGGCGGCGGTACCGGCAGCAGTACGGGCGGCGGTACCGGCGGCCGGGGCGGCCGGTACCGGGCGCCGTCGGCGGGCGGCCCGCGTCCCGGGCCCGCGCCGAAGCGCTCAGTACTTCTTCTTGCCGTCCAGCTCGTCCCACCACTCGTCGGACTTCGGGTCCCCGGACGGGTCGTCCCACCAGCGGTCGTCCGGGCCGCGCCGGTTGGCCACCATCGCCGCGACCGGCGGGATCACCATGGCGACCACGCACATGGCGACCGCGGCCGGGACGGACCACAGCCGCACGAAGCCCCAGGCGGACACGAACAGGACCAGGCATCCGCCCATCATCCAGAAGTACTCGCGCCGGCGTCGGGCCAACATGAATCCAGCGTACGACCGGATCGGCCGGCCGGAAACGGCACGGAGGACCGCACCCGGTCCAGGTAAGCGTCCAACCCCCTGGGGTGCGGCCCTCCGGCCGGTACGTGCCCGTCGTCAGACGGCGATGGCGACCTCGGCGAGTCCGCCGGTCTGCGCCACGACCGTGCGGTCCGCGGTCGCGCCGGGCACCAGGGCCCGCACCGTCCACGTGCCCTCGGCCGCGTAGAAGCGGAACTGGCCCGTCGCCGAGGTCGGGACCTCGGCGGTGAACTCGCCGGTCGAGTCCAGCAGCCGGACATAGCCGACCACGGGCTCGCCGTCCTTGGTCACCTGACCCTGGATGGTGGTCTCACCGGGCTTGATCGTCGAGGCGTCGGGGCCGCCTGCCTTCGCTCCACACATGGTTCTTCCTTACGTCTGTGTTCTCTGGGGGCCGGGGCTGTGCGGGGTTACTTGTTGGCGCCGAGCTCGATCGGCACACCGACGAGGGAGCCGTACTCGGTCCACGAGCCGTCGTAGTTCTTGACGTTCTCGACGCCGAGCAGCTCGTGCAGCACGAACCACGTCAGGGCCGAGCGCTCGCCGATGCGGCAGTACGCGATGGTGTCCTTGGCCAGGTCGACCTGCTCCGCCGCGTACAGCTCCTTCAGCGCGTCGTCCGACTTGAAGGTGCCGTCGTCGTTGGCGTTCTTCGACCACGGGATGTTGCGGGCGCTGGGCACGTGGCCCGGGCGCTGCGACTGCTCCTGCGGGAGGTGGGCCGGGGCGAGCAGCTTGCCGCTGAACTCGTCGGGCGAGCGCACGTCGACCAGGTTCTGCGCGCCGATCGCCGCCACCACGTCGTCGCGGAAGGCGCGGATCGCGGTGTTCTGCGGCTTGGCCTTGTAGGAGGTGGCCGGGCGGGAGGGCACCTGCGAGCCGTCGACCAGGTCGCGGGAGTCGAGCTCCCACTTCTTGCGACCGCCGTCGAGCAGCTTGACGCTGTCGTGGCCGTAGAGCTTGAAGTACCAGTAGGCGTACGAGGCGAACCAGTTGTTGTTGCCGCCGTAGAGGACGACGGTCGTGTCGTTCGCGATGCCCTTCGCCGACAGGAGCTTCTCGAAGCCCTCCTGGTCGATGAAGTCACGGCGGACCGGGTCCTGGAGGTCCTTGGTCCAGTCGATCCGGATCGCGTTCTTGATGTGGTTCTTCTCGTAGGCCGAGGTGTCTTCGTCGACCTCGACGATGGCGACCTTCGGGTCGTCGATGTGGGCCTCGACCCAGTCGGCGTCTACCAGGACGTCGCTGCGGCTCATGCGGGTTCTCCTCCGGGGCAGGTGCGGCGGGTGGTGCGGAGGTGCGGGGGTACGCCACGCGAGCGGGCGGGGCG
>NZ_JBJHPC010000648.1:0-3782 GCF_045257485.1 Streptomyces sp. YS-3
TGGGTATCGCCGTCGACGTCTCCGGCTCCATGCGTGCCGCCTGCGCGCCCGTCGCGTCCGCTGCCTGGATCGTGGCACGCGCAGCAGCCCTGACCGACCCCGACTCCCGCACCGCCACCATCGCCTACGACACGCATCTGACCGCACTGACCCGACCCACCCACCGAGCACCAGAGCGCGTGACGACGTTCGGTGCCAACGGCAGCAGTCACAACCTCGGTGACGCCATCGACGCACTCGACCACGGCCTCGACCTCAGCCGCCCCGGCGCCGGCCGCCTCCTCGTGATCGTCACCGACGCCATCTACACCCCCGACGAAACCGCTGAAGCAGTCACCCGCGTCAAGCAGCTCACGACCGCCGGCTGCGCCGTACTCCAGCTCACCCTCACCCCGAGGTCACACCACTTGCCGGGGACCACCTTGCTGCACCTGCCTCAGCCCTCCAGCGCTCCCGCCGCCATCGCCACGGCGGCCACAGACGCCATCCGCAGGACACGCTGAGACGACCTAGAAAACAGAAAGCAGGAACCATTACGTGGCAATCCGAACGTCCTACGAAGTAGTCCACACCTGTGGACACGCCATAACCCACAACCTGTCCGACCGACCCGCCGACAAGCGGGCCGTCTTCGCCCGCTGGCTCGCCTCGAAGGACTGCACCGACTGCTGGAGGGCCGCCCGCGACAACGACAGCGCCGGCAAGGAGGAGTGGATTGCCGCCCGTCGCGCCGCCGAACAGCAGGCGGCTGCCGACTGGGCCGCCCAGTTCGACATGCCCGCGCTCGAAGGCCCCGACCGCGCTCTGGAGTGGGGCGAACGCACGCGCCACCAGCTGGTCACCGCCGCCTACACCGCGCTGGTCACCGAAGGCACCTGGGACGAGGCGGACTGGTCCGCGCTCGAAGAGACGATCCGCACGATCACTCGCGCCGGCTGGTGGATCGACCAGCGCGATGCCGAGGGAAGCGACCTCCCCGAGCTTCTCGACGCCGCCACAGAAGCCGACCGGGGCAATGAAAATCCGTTCCGCTAGGGGGCCGGCGGCCTCGCCGGGGCATGCGAGGGATGCCTTGTACCCCACGTTCCCCGGTTAGCAAAACCGGGGACCCTCCGGACCATTGTCCTTCCCACCGCCACCCTGTGCCGTTCGTGGAAGGAAGCCCCCGCTGTGCCCGAAGCTGTTCGTCCGCCATATGTCCCTGCCGACATCCTCACGCCTAAGAGGGACATGTCCCATGGCCACTTCCGGCCTGGCGACCAGGTCGTCGTCCTCAAGGGCGTGGCAGGCGGCGAGCTGTGGGGCGATGCCATGACGGTGGTGGCCCCGTCCTGGCATACGCCCACCGACGAGGACGGGTGGCGGCTGCGCAACCCCAATGGCGGGCAGCAAACCTTCGTCACCGGTCATCCCCGCTATCTGGTCCATCTCTCGCGGCGCTGCCCCGACTGCCTGATCTACCTGCGCGCTCTGGAGGACTACCTGATCCCGAAGTTCGCCGACGCGGGCGCCGTGATCGACTGCGGCTGGTACTCGGTCACCGCACTGAACCAGCTCGTGCACGTCCTGGATGCAGAGGGTGTCCGGTGATCCCGCACATCGTTGGACAACAGCTCTTCCCTGCCATCGCGCTGTCGTCGGCGATGGGCATCCCGGTCGCCGAACAGGACGTGCTGGGCGATGCCGTGGTGGCCCACGCGCCCCTGGACCCCACCGTCGCCGAAGGCGGCCCCCAGGAGTGGATGTTCACCGACTGGGAGGAGTACTTGCACGCACCGCGGGATCTCCATCCGCACGCAGACGGGCCGACCGGGATGAAGCCGGAGATCTTCCACCTGGCGGTCCGGCTGCACCCCGCCGACCGGGCACTGCGCCGGCCGGAGTGGCAACGAATCACCCAACGGCTGACCCACGTCGCCGGTCTCGCACCCACCGGAGGTGAGCACGCATGCCGGTGGATCGCGCTTCAGGCCCGTCCGAGCCGACTCGACGTGATTGCCAATCGCATCCGCGGCGACGGCGCCTGGGCCCAGCAGCCCCACCCGCTCGCGCGGACGCTGAGTGAAGAGTGCCGGCGCATCGAAACCGACCTGGGCCTGGTGCCAGCGCAGAGCCACGGCGAACGCCCGTCGACCGCGCATCTGCCGGCCCAACGCCCGGCGCTGCCGCGCCCACGCCGGATCAGTCGCCGCCTGCGGTGGCGGCCCAGGTCGCCACGCTGATGCACCAGCTCGCCGACGAGGCCAACGGGCCGATCGCTTCGGTACGCGGCCTGATCGAACAGGCCGCCCGCCGCCTCGATGAACTGCCCCACGCCTACGGACCCCACGTGGCCCACCAGCCGGAGTGGATCGCCGGCCGCCTGTACGGCATCCAGCAGGACCTCGACGCCACCACCGCGGATCTGCCCGGAGCAAACCAGCGCGCCGCAGCGCGCTCCGTCACACCGCCCGCACCTCACTCGGCTTCCCCGCGCCGCTCCCGCTGTACACCCCCGAAGACGCACCTCTCTTGGCTCTTGCCGACCCGCTACCTCTGTGCGGCTGCGCGCTTCCGCCGAGGACCACCACGCCGCCCGGCCCGCAGCCCACTCTCCCGGCTCCCCCAGCGGCGGCGCTCATCACCCCCGAGGAACCCATGCACGACCACGACCCCGCTCCCGATCTCGCGTCCTTCGCCCTTGCCCTCGCCGACGAACTGCCAGGCAACTGGACCAGCGAGCACCAGACGCACGCGCACTACCCCGACCAGTTCGCCCGCGCGGAACACGTGTGGGACATGAACCTGCTCGCCCACGCGATTGCCGAGCACGTCCTGGACCAGGACGCGGTCCTCACCCGCGAGGACGGCGCCCGCCTGTACGTCATCGCACGTCCCCGCGGCGGCGAGGAGTTCCTCGTCGGTGCCGTTGCTCCGGCCGGCATCCCCGCGGATGCCTTCCGCACCGTACGCGAGCCCGACGGCATCGTCGTCCCCGACGACCCGGTCAAGGCGGCAGCCGACATCACCACCGATCTACTGCCCCGCTACGACAAGGCCCTCGCCGAGGTCCATGACCACGCTGCACGTCTCACTCCGCCTGCGCCGCCGGAGCTTGTGGTGATCACGCTGGCGGGCCGCGACTTCCACGTCGCCAAGCCCGAGCGGGCGGATGCCGCACAGTTCCTCACCGACAACGGCTGTGTCTACGACCAGGACTTGGACGCGTTCGTGCTGTCCGGTGAGGACACCGCCGTACAGGCCCAGGCAATCCAGCGCGCGGCAGCACAGCTGGACCGGCTCGGTATCGGCGTCAGCGTGCGGCTCCCGCAGACCAAGCCGCCCCTGGAGACCGCAGCGGTCACGGCCCCGTCCAAGTCGCCTGCCCGGCGGCGATAGTTCCCATCAGAAGGGAGAAGTCGCCCTGTGGGTAACAGAGCAGACGAGTACGGCAGCGACGTCGAGATCTACCCGCAAGCCCCTGACCGACACGATCTACGCCGAGACACGCACCGCGGCGCCCGAGCATCTGCTGGCTCTGCTCGACGCCCTCGGTCTGGAACGCAAGACCACGGTGACGGCCGGACCCGTCTACGTCTGGCACGAAGTCCCCGGCCACCTCAGCGAGGACGAGCAGAAGAAGGCCGCTACCCGGCCCATCCCCGCGCTGCTCCTGGCCGGATACGTGGTCAACATCCCCGACGACCTCTTCGACCCCACCGCCTACCAGGAAGCGGTCGCGGTCATCCGCAACCCCAGCCGTCCCACCGCCCAGCCCGCGCCCAAGAGCCCTGGCCGCGCCC
>NZ_JBJHPC010000649.1:0-3780 GCF_045257485.1 Streptomyces sp. YS-3
GTTGTAGCTTCGCGGGGGTGCGTCGACTTCGTTGAGCGATTAGGCGTAACGGGAAGCGAACGTGGGCGGAAGCTGCCGTTCTGGGGCGCGAGTCGACCTTTGAATACGCCCCGCCCGGGCCGAAGAGCCTTGCTGACAAGACGGGGCTGGTCAGGTGGGGGTGTTGGGCGCTGGGACTCGGCGCATGCGGCTTTCTGCGGCTCGGCGTACGAGTATGGCGTGCAGGTCCCGTGCCGCCGTTGGTACTGAGTGTGCGCGTCGTCGCTGGATGACGACACGGAGTTCGGTGGTGTCGTCCGCCAGTGGACGGCAGATGATCGCGCCACTGCGCTCCAGGGGATCTCCGTGCACGCTGTAGTCGGGCAGGACGGTGGCGCCGAGCCCCTGGGCGACCATCAGCTTGCCCATTTCGGCGCCGTCGGCCGAGTACGGGAAGGAGGCTGTACTGCCTCTGAGGAGCCGGTGGATGTAACGGTGCATGACATAGCCGGACCGCATCACGATCAATGGCTGGGTCAGCAGATCGGTGACGGTGACAGTTTTGAGCGCAGCCAGCGGACTGTCCGGGCGGACGCAGACGACTGGGCGTCCACGCAGCAGTTCCGTGGTGTGCAGGCCGGGGGGAGGGTCGTCGTCTTGGAAGTAGCTGACCAGCCCAAGGTCGAACCCGCCTTCGGCGAGACGTTGTTGGATACCGTCCTGCCGGTCCGCGATCACTTCCACCTGGGTGGAGGGATGGGCGGCGCCGAACTCGCGGATGGCCGGCGTCAGGAGCGTGACGGTAGCCGCATTGACCGTGCCCAGCCGCAGCGTGCGGCTGAAGCGGTGTTGCTCGTCGGCTGCCTGGCGGAGCCGGTCGACCGCCTCAAGCACCCCGGCGATGTGCGGCAGCAACTCGCGCCCCTGGTCGCTGATCCTCGCTCCGGAACGCTTGCGCTCCAGGAGCGCCACCCCTAGTTCCCGCTCCAGATTGCGGAGCGTTTCGCTCAACGCCGGCTGCGACAGGTGCAGTTCCTCCGCGGCGCGACGCAACGACCCCAGCCGGGTGACCGCCGCCAGGTATTCCAACTGTTCCACGCGCATGACGAGCTACCTCCCACGCTGATCATAAACCGACGTATCCACCGGACTGGTGGAGCGGCGGAGCGGTGGGAGGGGATCCCTATCGCCACATCGGAAATTCCTTATCGACCTGGGCCAGGTCAGTGGGTAATGTCTGACGGGGATAGGCAATGTTGCCTCTGGAGGGGCTTCGGCGCGGCAGGGAAACCGCTAGCCGCAATGTGATCGCGAAATGACCGTCAGAGTCGACCACCTCTGGGAGTGTTGGTTTCGCGGGCGGCATACTGGCAGGTCAGTGGGCCGCCCGGTCCCTCTTCTCATGTACGAAGGAGACGCACCGTGGAGCCCCAGCGGCCCGGAGACGGCCCTACCTGGGCCTCTCTGTCAACACCGGAGAAGGTTTCTGCCGCCCTGGGCATGGCTGGTCTCGGGCTCGGCATCCTTGCTGCGATGAGCATGGTAATGCTGGCAGGCGTCCTGGTCGTCGCCTTTCTCTCCAGTGACTTGATCGAAGTCGAAGGCGCCGGCTCTCTCGTCTGGGCAGTCGTGCTGTGCCTTCCCTGTGGCCTGCTCGCGGGTGTATGTGCCCCCCCTGTGCGTCTCGGGTTGCGGCTGACAGCTATTTCCGACAGGGGCAGACGCGGCGCAGACATGGCCACCTCAGCAGCAACGACCTTTCTCGGAGCGTTGCTCGTAGAATCCTTTACTCCCGGGCTCCACGTCGAACACCCCTGGCTTCCAGCGCTGCTGGCAACACTGTTGATTGCTCTTGCCAATTTGGTGATCAACTATGCTGAGCGTCATAGGAGCCACCGGAACAGCGACGTGTCTTGAGCAGAATGATCCGGCTGAAGCCGAGACGGCTGCGAAGTGCCGTCTCATCGAGCAGCCCGAACATGATCCTTCCTCCCGCTATCACGCACCAACTCGGCTTCATCACCCCGGAAGCCATACCCGACCTCTTCGTGCATTTCAAGGCGCTCCTCGCGCAGAACGGCTGCGGCCCGGAGCCTCCTGGGCCCGCGCCCGGAGTGCGTGCTCTGGTGTTCCGTCACGACCACAGCCCGCGGGTACGCGGACCGTGTCCACCAGGCCCCGGCCGTCAGCGCAGCACGACCGGGCCGGGCGCTTCTGCCCAGGTTGGTTGAGGCGTCAGTTGCCGGTGGTGGGGTGGTGGAACCAGGCGGCGAGTTCGTACTCGGGCTGTGGGGAGGCTGTCAGCTTGTATCGGATCTGGTTCAGGGCGGCTTGGGGGAGAGGTCCCACGGGTGAAGTCGGCTGGGTTGGCGTCGTCGCTCGGCTTAACGCCTTTGATGCTGGCCGGGCCGGGGGAAGCGCTGGTGTCACCCACGAGACAGCGCAAGAAGTCACCGTATCCCGCCCACGCCGGGAGCGGCGACGACGGCGGCAAGGGACACCGTCTCAGGCAGCGGCTTCCGTCTGTCCGTGGCTACGGAGTCGGCGGCGGAGAGGAGCGGGACCGCCGCCGCCCCCGGGCTCGGGTACGACCGTGACCAACGATAAGCCGTTCAAGATCGAGGCCGCCGGGTTCGGGCTGCCGCTGGGTCACGGCAGTGGGTTTATGGCAGCTGGTCCAGGAACCAGGTGGAGAGTTCCTCGGTGATCAGGGTGTGCCTATCGCTCTGTGAGGCGAATTTGACGGCGTGGAAGGGCGTCTCCTCCAGCTCCTCATCGCTGATCGGGGTGTAGAGGTCGTCGTGGGTGGCCGGCTCCCGTGCGGAGATGGCGCTGACGGCCGGGACGAAGCAGTGCTCGCGGATCGGGTTGACGACGCCGAAGCCCGGGATCTCGTTCAACGCGTCGGCGAGGATGCCGAAACCGTCGAGGGTGCCGCCGGGCGCGCCGTCGATGTCGGGCAGGCCGCTGGTGCGGATCTCACGGGTGGGGAGGGTGACCACCCGGAGCTTGGCGACCAGTTGGTTCTCGCCCTCGGACTGGGTCCGCAGCTCCGTGCCGACGACGGCCAGCCCCCTGCCGGTCACGGCTTCGGCCCCGGGAGCCACGCCGTTGCCTTCGCCGTTGTCGGGACCGTTGGTGAGGGCGATCAGCCGGGTCTCCCTCGACCGGGGCCAGTCGCCGACTTCCCGCAGCGCGCGCAGGAAGGCCAGGCGCCGCTCACTGGTGGCGGGCTTGTCCTCCCAGTTCGCAATGTGCTTCCAGAGCAATTCCTGGGCGGCCGGACTGTTGATCTGGTCCGAGAAGCGAGGGTCGAGCTTTTTGGTGTAGTGCGCGAACGCCTGGAGGGCGATGGGGATCCAGGCGCCGGTGTGCGGGCTGTCGTAGGAGTAGTAGAGCTGCGTCTGGTGCTCGATGCCATCCGTCTCCAGTTTGGCAAGGGCATAACGAGTGACCAGGCCGCCCATGCTGAAGCCGCCGACGGTCAGGGGGTGGTCGCCGACACGGCGGCTGATCGCCTCGATGACGGCCGCCATCACCGCCTCGGCGTTCTGCAGGATCGAAGCGCTGCGCTCGTGGTAGCCGACGAGAACGACGTCGCGGCCCCGGCGGCGGAGTTCGCTCAGGAGTGGAAACGGGCCGTGCTCCAGGAGCTCCCAGGTGAGGCTGAGGTCGCTGGGGCCGACGCTGAAGCCGTCCGCCATCAGGACCGGGCGCATGAGTTGGCCGTTGCCCTCGCCGTGGTAGACCCAGGCGGTGCCGTAGGGGAGTTCCCAAACATCGTTGGGCGGGGGCGGGATG
>NZ_JBJHPC010000650.1:0-3774 GCF_045257485.1 Streptomyces sp. YS-3
CCCCCACGGCCCGCACACGGCCGCCCGCAGCCTCGCCGCACCCCGCCTGACCTGGTCTTTCGTACGCATCGAACCTACGATCACCGGACAGGGAAAGGGGGCCGGATGGACCGGAACATCCGCACTGTGGACGACGTACTCAAGCTCATGGACGGCCTGTTCACACCCGGGGCCGACCGGTGGACCACCGGCGCGGCGTCCTGGTGGGACGCGTTCTACGCGGACCGCGCCAAGCCGGTGCCGTTCTTCGTGGCGAAGCCGGACGAGAACCTCGTCGCCCATCTCGACCGCGGTCTGATCGCCCCGGGCCGGGCGCTCGATCTGGGCTGCGGGCCCGGCCGCAACGCCCTCCACCTCGCCTCGCGCGGGTTCGAGGTGGACGCCGTCGACCTCTCCCCCGGCGCCATCGCCTGGGCCGGGGAACGGGCCCGGGAGGCGGGGGCCGACATCCGGTTCCACTGCGGTGACGCGTTCGCGCTCGCCGGGGCGGCGCTGAGCGGACCGTACGACCTGATCCACGACTCGGGCTGCTTCCACCACCTGCCGCCGCACCGCCGTATCAGCTACCTCGGCCTGCTCGACCGGCTGCTCGCGCCCGGCGGCCACCTCTCCCTCACCTGCTTCGCGTCCGGCGAGATGGGCTCCGAGCTCCCCGACGGCGACTTCTACCGCCGGGAAGGGCTGCACGGCGGACTCGCCTACACCCCCGAGTCCCTGCGCTGGATCTTCTCCGACCTCACGGAGGTCGAGCTGCGCCGTATGCGCGACGAGGCCCCGGACTCACCGCTTTTCGGTGAGCCGTTCCTGTGGACCGCGCTGTTCCGCCGCGAGCCCGGGGTCTGACGGACAGACGTAATCAGGCCGTTCACCGAACGGCCGCGACGGCGCACCGCGCACCTTCCGGATGGAGGGGGCGCGGTGCGTCCGCGTGGGCGGGCGCCGCCTACGTGACGGCTACCGCTTCGCGTAGTCCGAGAAGCCCATCCAGTCGACGAGGACGCACGGCTCGTCGCCGAGGACCCAGGCGTCGTGGCCGGGCGCGGCGTTCATGTAGTCGCCGGGGCCGAAGTCCTCCTCCTGGCCGTCGTTCATGACGACCTTGATCCGCCCGGAGATCACATAGCTGGCGTGGGCGACCAGGCAGCTGTCGGTCTGCGCGATCGGCTTGACGTGCTCGGACCAGCGCCAGCCTGGCTCGAACGTCGCCCGGCCGACCTGCCCCCCGCCGACGTTGACCAGCTCCAGGCGCCCCTTGCCGTCCTCGAACGGACGGACCTCCTCCGGCGCATCGAAACTCTTGCGTACGAGACCGGCCATGACTGCTTCTCCTCGGGCGGCGGGTGGGGGGAACGAAGGACGCTCCGAACGTAACCAGCGCCGTGGAGGGCCGCGAACGGCATGGACCGTCCGGGTGACGGGGCGGCCCCCCGCGGAGTGCCGCACCGGACGCCGGCCGTCCGCGGACCGCGAACTTCCCCCGAGCAGTGGTCCAGTGCGCGCCACCCCCGGTGACCCATGGCGTAACCGCCTCTCCCGCGAAATTGGTCTAGTCCTGTTTTGGTCCAGTCCATTGACATGTCTCTGATCACGAGGATATCCCATATCCAACACCGCTGCGCCCCACGGGAATTGGCGGGCCCTCCCCTCACACCTTGGACAGACATGAGACGCATGCGTACCCTCCGCGCGGTTCTCACCGCGACCGTCACCGCCGTGGCCACGGCGGGCCTCGCCGTGCTCGGCGGCGGCTCCGCCCAGGCCGCAACCCCCCTGCCGGCCCATGTCTTCGCCCCCTACTTCGAGGCCTGGACCGGCGAGAGCCCCGCCGCCCTGGCCGCCCAGTCCGGCGCGAAGCACCTGACCATGGCGTTCATCCAGACGGCGTCCAAGGGCTCCTGTACGCCGTACTGGAACGGCAACAGCGGTATGCCGATCGCCTCCTCCACCTTCGGCGGCGACATCAAGACCATCCAGTCGCGCGGCGGGGACGTCATCCCGTCCTTCGGCGGCTACACCGCGGACACCACCGGCACCGAGATCGCCGACAGCTGCACCGACGTCGGCCAGATCGCCGCCGCGTACGAGAAGGTCATCACGACCTACGACATCTCCCGGCTCGACATGGACGTCGAGGTCGACTCGCTGGACAACAGCGCGGGCATCGACCGGCGCAACAAGGCGATCAAGCAGGTCCAGGACTGGGCGGCGGCCAACGGCCGCAAGGTGGAGATCTCGTACACCCTCCCCACCACCACCTCGGGCCTCGCCGC
The DNA here is from genome assembly GCF_045257485.1 of Streptomyces sp. YS-3. NCBI lineage: Bacteria > Bacillati > Actinomycetota > Actinomycetes > Kitasatosporales > Streptomycetaceae > Streptomyces > Streptomyces sp. YS-3. The sequence goes on from NZ_JBJHPC010000650.1 coordinate 2,271, forward strand.
GAGCGGCCTCGCCGTGCTGCGCAACGCGGTGAGCAACGGGGCGCGCGTCGACGTCGCCAACCTCATGACGTTCGACTACTACGACAACGCCGCCCACAACATGGCCAACGACACCCAGACGGCGGCCCAGGGCCTGTACAACCAGCTCGCCCAGCTCTACCCGGGCAAGACCTCGGCCCAGCTGTGGGGGATGATCGGCGTCACCGAGATGCCGGGCGTAGACGACTTCGGCCCCGCCGAGACGTTCACGCTCGCCAACGCCACCCAGGTGTACAACTGGGCGGTCTCCAAGGGCATCAACACCCTCTCCTTCTGGGCGCTCCAGCGCGACAACGGCGGCTGCCCCGGCGGCGCCGCCGCGGACAACTGCTCCGGCATCCAGCAGAACACCTGGGACTTCAGCCACGTCTTCGAGCCCTTCACCTCGGGCAGCACCGCTCCCGCCAACGACTTCTCGGTGACGGCCTCGCCCGCCACCGGCTCGGTCACGGCGGGCGGTTCGGCCACCACGACGGTCAAGACCGCGGTGACGGCGGGCCAGGCGCAGTCCGTGAACCTGACCGTCAGTGGCGCCCCGGCCGGTGTGACCGCCTCGCTCAGCCCGGCCTCGGTGACGGCGGGCGGATCGTCCACGCTCACGGCGTCGACGACCTCGGCGGCCGTCTCGGGTACGTACACCCTCACCGTGACCGGCTCCGGCGCCTCCGCGAGCCACTCGGCGACGTACACCCTGACCGTCACGGGCGGCAGCGGCCACCAGTGCACGGCGACGCCGTGGAACGCCACGTCGGTCTACACCGGCGGGACGCAGGTGTCGCACAAGGGCCACAACTGGAAGGCCAAGTGGTGGACGCAGGGCGAGGAGCCCGGCACCACCGGTGAGTGGGGTGTGTGGCAGGACCTGGGCGCCTGCTGAACCCGGCACGGTCGAGATGAGGGTGTCCGGCGCGGTCCTCCGCGCCGGACACCACCATGTCGGGGGTGTGCCCCGGTGTCCAAAAAACGTCTCCCACCGGCCGCCGGCCGGGCAAGCTTCTCGGTGATCGTCCGCACTGGACGACACCTACATGTGCCGTGTGTGCCGAATGGAGCCCGAGCATGTCGAACATCCCCGCCGACCTGCGCTACACCCTGTTCCACCAGTGGGTCCGAGACGAGGGCGACGGCGTACTCGCGGTGGGCCTCACCGACTACGCCCGACAGGCCCTCGGCGACATCGAGTTCCTCGAACTGCCCGACGCCGGAAAGACCGTCTCGCGCAAGGAGGCGGTGGGCACCGTGGAGTCGGTGAAGGCCGCGAACGACATCTACTCGCCCCTCGCCGGTGAGATCGTCGCGACCAACGCGGACGCGGTCGCCACCCCTCAGACGGTCAACACCGATCCGTACGGCGTCTGGCTCTTCAAACTGTCCCCCGCCGAGGGCGAGCCGACGCAGGAGCTCCTGACGGCCGAGCAGTACCAGGCGGCCACGGGGGCCTGAGGCAGGACGGGAGGCACCGGGG
>NZ_JBJHPC010000066.1:0-20084 GCF_045257485.1 Streptomyces sp. YS-3
GAGTGGCCCTTTCCGCTTCGGTGCATCAATGCCCGTAACCGGGGCACCGGATCCCTCACAGAACACCGGAACCCGGGCTCGGACCCGAACCGGGACCCGAACCGGGGACAGATCAGGAAAGGGAAGCTCCTTCATGGACGCGATCGTGTTGCTGCGTGAGGACCACAAGAATGTGGAGAAACTGTTCAAACAGTTCGAGAAGACCGGCGACGACGACCACGCCGAACGCCGCAAGCTCGCGGACAAGATCATCGAAGAACTCACCACTCACGCGTTCATCGAGGAAGAGATCTTCTATCCCGCCGCCCGCGAATCCGCCCCCGATACCACCGACCACATCCTCGAAAGCGTCGAGGAACACCATGCCGTGGTGTGGATGCTGTCGGAGCTCAAGGACATGGATCCGGCCGATGAGCGTTTCAAGGCCAAGATGACCGTCCTCATCGAAAACGTCCGCCACCACGTCGAAGAGGAAGAGGACGACTGGTTCCCCGACGTCCGCAAGGCCATGGGACGCAACCGTCTCACCGAGCTCGGCGAGCAGATGCAGACCGCCAGGACGAAGGCACCCGCCAACCCCCTCGACGTACCCAGCGCCACCGAGTAGCCCCCGGGCACAATCAGGACTAGTGGTAACCAATAGCTCGAAATCAGGCATCATCCGAGGCCCCCGGTTTTCCTGATCCGGGGGCCGCCCGGACGTCGGGCCGTCCGACCCTCCACGAAGCCCGTTCTCGATGAGGACCGTGGCGGGCGCCCAGATCGGGCGCGCCAGTACCCGTCGGAGAGGTAGTGCGGCGAGGCCGGCAGTTCGGTGGCCAGGCCGTACAGGGTCAGGTGCTCCTCCACTCCGCACGCGACGAACCTGTCTCCGTTCCAGAGCTGGCCTGCGACCCCTGCGGCCCCTGCGACCGGCGCCTAACCGCTGACGTCGAGCGCCGTTCCGTAGAGCCGATCGACCTTCAGCCGGATGACGACCCGGCGCTCGGCCACCAGTTGCTCCAGGAACGCTTCCTCGCTCTCAGGCCTCGTGTGCTCCGGGATCATCCCGAGCAGTTCCCGACCGACCGCGTCGCCGGGAACCGTGGTGACCACGGAGACCTCGGCTTCGCCTTCGGCGACGGCGAACGACCACACGTCGGCGCCCTGCACATGCAGCGCCGCACGCGTATCGCGCCGTATATGCGTGACCTTGATGCGGTCTGCGGTCGTCGAGAACCGTACGACGCGGTCCTCGGGGTCCCAGGTGTAGAGCATGGTGGTCATATGGGGGTGACCGCTGCGCTTGACGGTGGCGAGCGTGCCGAACTGCTGCTTGCCGAGCAGCTCGGAGAGCGTTTCATCGGACAGGGGGCGAGGCGCTGGTCCTTGAGTCATGACCTGATGAACACTCATGGCCGTTCAGCAATTTCCCACAAGTGCGGGGAGGTCGCCGGTGGTGCGGGCGAACGTCTTCCCGCCCCGTCGACCGACGGTCGCAGGCTGGAGTGCAAGGAGCCTTGACAGACCAAGTGATTAGGCGCCATATTACTTGCATGACGAGGGACGAGATCGAGGGCGAGGCGCCCACACTCGACCAGGCCAGGCGGCAGGTGGAGCACTACGGCCTGGAGGTCGATCCACAGGCGGTACTGGTCGCCGTGCGTCTGATCTCGGCGGGGGCGAGGGTCGGGAGGGCGGCGGAGGCGCATTTCGCCAGATTCGGCCTGTCGACCGGACGCTACCGCCTGCTCGCCGACCTTGAGGACCACGGCGGGGAGAAATCCCCCTCGCACCTCGCGGCGGACCTCGGCGTCTCCAGAGCCACGGTTACCGGCCTGCTGGACGGCCTTGAGCGGGAAGGCCTGATCGCCCGCCGCCCGTCCACGGAGGACGGCCGGGGCACGGTGGCAATCCTGACCGCGCGCGGGGCGCAGCGCCTGCGCGACATGGCGTCCGAGCATTTCCAGCGACTTGAGGCAATGGTTGGCGGGCTCTCCGTCGACGAGCGCGCGGTGTTCCTGGATCTCCTGGCCCGCGTCGTACGCGGCAGTGCGGCCCTGACCGCCGACTGACCCGGCTTCCCACCGATTCGGCCCCGCCTTCGGGCAGGGCCGTTTTCACACCGCAATAGTTAGGCACCTAATCATTACGACGGGCATCAGGGCCTCCCCATGGCTCCCCGTCGCTTCACTCATCACCACAGGAAGAGGCAGACGTGCCCGCGACCAAGGACGCGACCCACCGGAACCAGCCACCCTCCCGGCCACCGCGGCGGTTCACGCTGTGGCGCGAGGTCCTGACCGCCTACGCCGCCCCCGCGCTGATGGCCGGCACCCCCGGAATCGTCACCGGGCGGTGGGACCTCGTCGTGGCCGCCTGTACGTCCATCGCCGGCACCTCCGCCGTGGTGGCGCTGCTGGTCGGCCTCTGGCTGGCGCACGGCGGACAGCCCCGGCCCTGGACCACGACCGCTCCCCGCGCCGCCCTGACCACCGCACTCGTCATCACCACCGTCGGCGCAGCGGCCCTGCTGGGGTGGTTCACCGGCCAGTGGATCCCCGCCCACACCCCCGTCCCCACCGCGCCATGGCTGGAACGTCTGCGCATCGACCTGCCGCTCTCCACGGCCCTCGCCACCACGATCGTCACCCTGCGCTGGCGGGGCTCCATCACCCCACCCCCGGCATAGCCGACCGGCACCACGACCACCGGTCCCACGCGTTCAAACCCCACCCTCACCCGCGCCCGGCGGCACCCCTGCCGGGCAGTCACCAGGAAATGAGCACACGATGATCGTCGTCATGGGAGCAACCGGAGCGACCGGAAACGCCCTGCTCCACAGCCTTCTCCCCCTCGGCACGCCCGTCCGCGCCCTGACTCGCACCCCCGACAGGCCGATCCCCGGCACAACCGGGGCCCAACCGCCCTTCCAGGTGCGGTACGCCGACGCCACCGACCCGCTCTCCCTGCACGAGGCGTTCCAGGGCGCACGGCAGCTCTTCCTCGCCATGGCCAACAGCCCCGCTCAGGTGGCGCTCGAAACCCGGGTCATCGACGTCGCCGCCCGCACCGGCATCGAGCACATAGTCAAGATCTCGGCGCCCGCCGCCGAACCCGACTCCCCGGTCGCCATTTCGCGAGGACACCACGCCGTTGAGGAACATCTGCGCGCGAGCGGCCTCAGCCACACCATTCTGCGCCCCTACGCCTTCATGCAGAACCTCCTGCGCCTGGCCCCCACCGTCGCTCAGGGCGCCATCTTCGCCACGACGGGCGACGCACCCTGCAACCACATCGACTGCCGCGACATCGGCGACATCGCCGCTGCCGCTCTCACCAGACCCGACATCGCCGGCGGCACCTACACCCTGACCGGACCGGAAGCCGTCTCCTACGCCGAACTCGCCAACCGGCTTTCCGCCCTGACCGGCCGACAGATCCGTTACGTCAACCTCACCCCGGACCAGCTCCGTGACGACCTCGTCCGCAACGCCCACATGCCGACATGGCTCGCCGACCATGTGGTGGAGATCCAACAGCTCGCCGTCGCCCGGCCCGAAACCCCGACCACCACAGTCACCGACATCCTCGGCCGGCCGCCCCGTACCCTCGACGCGTTCCTCCGCGAACACCACGGGCAGTTCCGCCGATAGCCGGTTGCTTCAAGTGGCCGCGGTCCCACTCAGCCATCGCCACGCCGTTCCGGCACAGCGGACCCGAGCCTACCCACGACATGCTCGGGCCACCTGCCGGTTCCGGCCTCAGCGGGACAGGGTGACCAGTCCCAATTCGTAGGCGCTGATGACGAGTTGGACCCAGTCCCGGGCGCCCAGTTTGCTGAGCAGCCGCGACACATGCGACTTGGCGGTGGCCACCGTGATGAAGAGGTCCTCGGCGATCTCGGTGTTCGACCGGCCGCGCCCGACCAGGGTCAGCACTTCGCGTTCCCGCTCGGTGATGCCCTCGACCGGCTGGGCGGGGCGTTCCGGGAGGGCTGGTGGGCGCTCGATGAAGTCCGCGATCAGGCGGCGCGTCACCGCCGGGGCGATCAGTGCGTCACCGGCGGCGACCACCCGGGCCGCCGCGAGGATGTCGTCCAGGGCCATGTCCTTGACCACGAAGCCGCTGGCTCCGGCCCGGAGGGCGCCGTACACGTAGTCGTCCTCGTCGAACGTGGTCAGGACCAGGACGCGTGTGGTTGCCGCACTCGCCGTGATCAGGCGCGTGGCCTCGATCCCGTCCATGCCGGGCATCCGGATGTCCATGACCACCACGTCAGGGCATATGTCCCTGACCAGGTGGACGGCCTCGGCGCCGTTGGCGGCTTCACCGACGACCTCCAGGTCCGGGTGATCGGCCATGATCACCCGGAGGCCGGACCGCACCAGCGGCTGGTCGTCGGCGAGCACCACCCGTACGGTCATCGGGTGTCCACCAGGCTGCCGACGGGTGCCGGCAGCGGCAGCCTGGCCGCGACCCGGAAGCCGCCCTCGGGGCGCGGTCCGGTGCTGAGGTGGCCGCCCAGGAGGCCGACCCGCTCCCGCATGCCGATGATGCCGAAGCCATGGGGCGAGCCGTGCGCGGTACCGCCGCGCCCGTCGTCGAGAACTTCCACGGACAGTTCCTCGTCTCCGTAGTCGATGGCCACCCGGCAGTGCCCGGTGCCCGCGTGGCGGACCACGTTGGTCAGCGCCTCCTGCACAATGCGGTAGGCGGACAGGTCGATGTCGGCCGGTACGGCGCGCTGCTCGCCACTGCGGCGCACGTCAACGCGTACTCCCGCGTCCTCGGTCGCCGCCGCGAGCCGTTCGACGTCCGCCAGGCCGGGCGCCGGTGCCAGGGGTGAGCGCTGCGAGGCGGTCCCGGCCCGGTCGGCCTGGCGGAGCGACACCAGTGTGCGCCGAAGGCCCGAAAGGGTCTCTCTGCTGGTGGCCTCGATGGCGCGCAGGGCCTCCCGGGCCTCGGTGGGCTGGGTCTGGATGACCCGGCCGGCCACACCGGCCTGGATGGCGATGATGCCGATGCTGTGCGCGACCATGTCGTGCAGCTCCCGGGCGATGCGCAGCCGTTCGGCGGTCACCGCCTCGGCCACCTCCTGGGCCCTCAACGCCACCGCGTGCTCGCGCCGCTCGCGGCTGAGCAGACCGGCCATGCACGACGCGGTCAGCGCCAGAAGGCCGATCACCACGTTGACGGTCACACCGTCTCCGTGCGCGAAGCCCCCGATCACCAGGAGCTGCACGGCGGCCGATACGGCCACGGCGACCATCGAAGCACGCCGTGCGCACGTGGCCACGATGAAGCCCAGTACGAGGTCCACCGCCAGGAACGCCAGGAACTGGCCCTGGTACGAGGCCTCCAGACTGTCCCCGGCCGCACTCGGCCGGCCCGCCACCACCGCCGTGGATCCGAAAAGCGTCACGGCCAGTGCCGTCAGCGGCGCCCATCGCACCAGTCCGGCGAGCAGGCTCACGGCCAGCAGCGCCCCGACACCGTGGACCGTGCCAGAGGCCCGGGGCGCGCCTCCCACCAGCAGACCCACCACCAGCAGGTAAGCGGCGGCTCCCGCGCAGGCCAGGGCCCTGGTTCTCGTCATCGGCGGCGTTCCGTCCCGCGCGCCGCACCGGGGTACGCGACGCGCACGGGCAGCCAAATGATCATCAAGGGGTTCACGCCGTGAGACTAACCGGCCACCTCCACCCTCGCATCAGCCCGGGGACGTACGCCCCCGGGTTGATACCCCCGCACGACTGCCGCCCACGGCCCCATGACCGCACGCGGGTTCCCCGGGCAGTGTGAGTGCCGTGATCGAAGTCAGCGAACTCACCAAGTGCTACGGCGGCAACACCGCCGTCGACCATCTGTCCTTCACCGTGCGGCCCGGCCAGGTCACCGGATTCCTCGGTCCCAACGGCGCCGGCAAGTCCACCACCCTGCGCATGATCCTCGGCCTGGACGCGCCCACCACCGGGACCGCCACCGTCAACGGCGTCCCCTTCCACCGCCACGCCCGCGGCCTGCGTCACGTCGGCGCCCTCCTCGACGCCGCGCAGATCCACGGCGGGCGCAGCGCCGCGGCCCACCTCGCCGCTCTGGCCCGCAGCAACGGCATCCCGCGACGCCGGGTCGACGAGGTGCTGGGGGAAGTGGGTCTCGCCGAGGTGGCGAACCGTCGTATCGGCGGATTCTCCCTCGGTATGAAGCAGCGGCTGGGCATCGCCACCGCTCTGCTCGGCGACCCGCCCGTGCTGATGTTCGACGAGCCGATCAACGGCATGGACCCGGAGGGGGTGCTCTGGGTACGTACGCTCTTCCGTCGCCTGGCGGCCGAGGGACGTACGGTCTTCCTCTCCAGCCACCTGATGTCGGAGATGGAGAACACCGCCGATCACCTGGTCGTCATCGGCCGGGGCCGCCTCATCGCCGCGGAACCCCTGCGGGAGTTCGCGGCCCGCGGCAACCGCCGCAGCGTGCTGGTCGCGACGCCGCAGGCCGCCGAGTTCACGGCCGTGCTGAGCGCGGCGGGTGCCTCGGTCGACCCGGAGGGCTCGGCGGGCGCCGAGAGACTCGCCGTGAGGGGGCTCCCCGCGGACCGGATCGGAGCGCTCGCCTTCGCCAACGGCATCCGGCTGGATGAACTGACCACCCGTAACGCCTCACTGGAGGCGGCCTTCATGGAACTGACCGCCGACAGCGTCGAATACCAGGCAGGACAAGCACGATGACCACACACGCCACCACCCAGGTCACACTTCAGGCGGATCCCCGCCCGCGCTTCGGCGACCTGCTCGCCGCCGAGTGGATCAAGGTGCGGTCCCTGCGGTCCACCCCGTGGACGATCGCCCTCACCCTCCTCTTCGTCGTCGGGTCCGCGGCCGTGGCCACGCTCGCGGACAAGGACGCCGCCTCGCATCCGGCCGATTTCCTGCCCTTCGACGCCTACCCGGCGGCCGGTTACTGGACGCTGATGCTGGTCGCCAGCACCATGGGGGCCCTCACCGTGGTGAGCGAGTACAGCAGCGGACTGATCCGCACCACCACCGTGGCCATTCCCGCCCGGGGTTCGCTCGTGCTGGCCAAGGCGGCCGTCACCGCCGCGCTGTGGACGGCGGTCGGCACGGCGGCGTCCGTCGGTTCCTTCCTCGTCTCCCAGGCCGTACTGGCGCGGCACCAGGGAGGTGTCCCGGTCACCCACCCGGGGGTGTTCCGCGCGCTCATCGCGTCCGCGTCGCTGGCTCCGGTGTGCGCCCTGGTCGGTCTGGGTCTCGGCGTCCTGCTCCGGCACACGGCCGGAACCATCATCGCCGGCGTCTTCGCCCTGCTGATGCTTCCCACCATGTTCTCGGAGAGCAACCGTTGGTCGGCAGACCTCAAACACACGCTGGTGTCGGCCGCCTGGAACCGTCTGATGCAGACCTGGGAGCCCGATCCCCACTCCCTGGGCTACACCGCCACGGTCCCCGGCTCCTGGGCCGTGTACGTCCTCTGGCCGCTGATCACCATCGCTCTCGCCGTGCTGGTGGTGAGGCGCCGCGATGTGTGACCGTGCCTTGCGGCTCCCCGGAGGTACGTAACGGCCGGGACGCGCTCGCAGAACGCGAATGGCTCAGGAATCCCGGTTGAGATCGGCCCAGTTGTGCGGCACATTGCGCCGATAGGTTGGAGGCATGACGAAGATCCGCGTCGGCTTCGCCACCAACGCCGCCCGCGCCTTCGTCCGCATCACCGCACAGTGACCGAACAGGAGCCACCCATGGCCGACACTTCGCAGACCACCCCCGACGCCCGCGCCGAGCAGCCGGTCGTCCCGGACCGTCCGGATCACCCCGCGACCCCGGGTGACGCGGCGATACGCCAGGCCCGTAACTCCGCCGCGTTCTGGGCCGCGACCGGAAAGTCCCGTGGCCATGAGGTGATCGAGCGGCGCGGATTCCTCGCCGTGCTCGGCGACAAGCGCGCCGGAACGCGTTTCCTGGTGCAGGAGCCCGACCTCGACGTACACGAGCTCGCCGAGTTGACCGAGCTGGCGGGCCGGTCGGCCGGGCCGGTGGATGCGGAGGATCCGTTCAGCTCCACCGACCTGGGTCATCTGGGCATGCGCAACTGGCAGATGCCGATCATGGTGCGCCCGCCCGGCCCGGTGCCGGGCCCCGCGATGGAGGTGGTCCGCGTCCAGCGGGCGCGCGAGCTGGAGGCTGCCGAGCAGATCGTGATCGCGGGCTTCGAGCTGGACAGATTCACCCCGTACCGTCCGGGCGAGCTGTTCCCCATGACACTCACCGAACAGCCGGGCGTGGACGTGTTCGTGGCCGTCCTCGACGGTGACGTGGTCGGAGCCGGCGTGACCGTTGTCCACGACGGGTTCGGCAGCCACTACTGGGTCGGCACGCCCCCGACGCTTCGCTCCCGAGGCGCCGGGCGGGCCGTCATGCTCGGCTCGCTGGCGCCCATGGCGAACCTGCCGGTGACACTCACCTCCTCACGGCTCGGACGCCCGCTGTACGAGTCGCTGGGCTTCACCGCCGTCACCGCGTCGACCTGGTGGTCCTCCCACTGACCACCACCCAGGGGTGACCGCGCACCCCCGCCCCGGCCGGGCCCCTGTTCACAGCGGGTAGGGCACGTCGGCCCGCGCGGTCCCGGCGGGCCGGCGGTGGAGGAGGCCCTGCGGTCCGCCAGTCCGCAGCTGCCACGGGTGCGGGCTGTCGGTGCTCACATGGAGGCGGTCGCCCTGGCGGCACAGGTGGAAGCGGGCCGCCTCGCCGGGGCCGTCGGTGCGCGGGATCACGACGGTGCGCTCGGCCCCGTCGGTGAAGGCGTGCACGCGCAGCTCCACCCCGTCCGCCCAGGCGGAGACGGGGTGCTGGTCGTCGGCCCCGAGCGGAATGACCGAGTCCGGGCGGGCGAGGAGCGGCAGGGTGTGGAAGCCGTGCTGCTCGCGGACCCAGCGCGGTCCGGTGATCCGGGCACCGGTCAGGACGTTGGTCCAGGCCCCTTCGGGCACGTAGTACTCCACCGTGCCGTCATCGGTGAAGACCGGGGCGACGAGCAGGTCCTCACCGAGCAGATACTGCCGGTCGAGGGTGGCGGCGGCCGGGTCGTCGGGGAATTCCAGCACCATGGCGCGCATCATCGGGATGCCGGTGGCGTGCGCCTGTTGGGCCGCGCGCTGGAGGTAGGGCGCGAGACGGTGCTTGAGCAGGGTGAACTCGCGGGTGACCTCGACGGCTTCCTGCCCGTAGTCCCACGGCACTCGGTAGGACCTGCTGCCGTGCAGACGGCTGTGCGAGGAGAGGAGGCCGAACTGCACCCATCTCTTGAAGACGGTGGGGGTCGGCGTGCCCTCGAAGCCGCCGATGTCGTGGCTCCAGAAACCGAAGCCGGACAGACCGAGTGAGAGTCCTCCGCGCAGCGACTCCGCCATGGCGTTGAAGTGCGACTCGCAGTCGCCGCCCCAGTGCACCGGGTACTGCTGTCCGCCCGCCGTGGCCGAACGGGCGAAGAGAAGTGCCTCGCCCTCCCCGCGTACCTCGCGCAGCAGCTCGAACACGGCCCGGTTGTACAGCTGGGTGTAGTAGTTGTGCATCAGCTCGGGGTCGGATCCGTCGTGCCAGACCACGTCGGTGGGGATGCGCTCGCCGAAGTCGGTCTTGAAGCAGTCCACGCCCTGCTCCAGCAGGGTACGCAGCTTCGCGAGGTACCAGTCGCGGGCGGCGGGGTTGGTGAAGTCCACCAAGGCCATACCTGGCTGCCACAGGTCCCACTGCCACACACTGCCGTCCGGGCGGCGCACCAGATAGCCCTGGCGCATGCCCTCCTCGAACATCGACGCCTTCTGCGCGATGTACGGATTGATCCAGGCGGAGATCCGCAGGCCCTGCTCCTTCAGCCGGGACAGCATGCCGGCCGGGTCGGGGAAGGTGTCGGAGTCCCACTCGAAGTCGCACCACTGGTACCCGCGCATCCAGAAGCAGTCGAGATGGAAGACGCTCAGCGGAATGCCGCGCTCGGCCATGCCGCCGACGAAGCGGTTGACGGTGGCCTCGTCGTAGTCGGTGGTGAAGGAGGTCGTGAGCCACAGGCCCAGCGCCCAGGCCGGGGGCAGTGCGGGACGGCCGGTGAGCGCGGTATAGCGCTCCAGGATCTGCTTCGGGGTGGGGCCGTGGACGACGAAGTACTCCAGTGACTGGTCCTCCACACTGAACTGCACCTGGCCGACGGACTCGGAGCCGACCTCGTAGCTCACCCTGCCCGGGTGGTTGACGAAGACGCCGTAACCCCGATTGGTGAGGTGGAAGGGGATGTTCTTGTAGGCCTGTTCGCTGCTGGTACCGCCGTCGGCCTGCCAGATGTCCACCACCTGCCCGTTCCTGATGAAGGGGGTGAACCGCTCCCCCAGTCCGTACACCGTCTCGCCCACGCCCAGGGCCAGTTGACCGAGCATGAAGTGGCGGCCCTCGGCGTCGGTGACGAAGCCGGTACCGCGCTCACCCACGGACGTCAGCACCTGGCCGCCGGCCGCGAACTCCAGGCGCCACGGCCGGGAGGTGTCCACCCGGAGGCTGAGTTCCCCGGAGCTGAGCTCGACCACCGCACCGTCCCTGCGCACCTTCCCCGCGCCCGGTTCCGCACCGGGAAGCGCGAACCGCGGGCCGCGCCGCACCGAACCGGCGTGGTGGGTGGCGCGCACCCCGATCACACCCTCGGCGGGCGACCAGCACTCCACGGTGAGCAGGGGGCCGTTGAGCGTGTCGCCCCGACCGCGTACGTGCTTGACCGGCGCGTACAGCGTCATCCGGTGTTCGTCGGCGGTGACGTCCGCGACCTCGGCGGCGTAGCGCGCGGTAACGCCCGGGCGCATCAGCCAGTAGCCGTCGGTGAACTTCATCGTGCGCATTCCTCGTTCTCTGGAGACGGGCGGCGGCCGTCCGCGTCGTGGGCGTCCTCGAAAAAAGGCAGGGTCAGAGCTTCGGTGCCAGACCGCGTTCGCGCAGCCAGGCGAGTTGCACGGGTGGGTTGGAGCCGTAGCCGCCGCCGTGGTCGGCGAACGGCCACACGGTCATGGTGCGGTCCTGGCCCGCGTAGTGGTTGAAGGCGGCGTAGACCGTGGAGGGCGGGCAGACGGGATCCATCAGGCCGACGCTGAACAGGGCGGGTGCGGTGGCCCGCTGGGCGAAGTGGACGCCGTCGAAGTAGTCCAGGGTGGCGAAGGTCCGCGCCACTCGGTGGCGACTGTGCCAGCGCAGATACCTGGCGATCTCCTGGTACGGCCCTTCGCCGCACATCTCGGCGGCCCGGCGGAAGTGGCACAGGTACGGCACGTCCGCCAACATCGCCGCCACGCGTTTCCCCGCGAGAGCCGCGACGGCGAGGGCCAGACCGCCGCCCTGGCTGCCGCCCGTCACCACCACGCGGTCGGCGTCGAGGCCGGGCAGCTCGGCGACGGCGTCCACCGCGCGTACACAGTCGGTCATCAGCCGCCGGTAGTAGTAGTGGTCGGGTGAGTCGATGCCCCGGGTCATGAAGCCCTCGGCCCACTGCGTGCCGTCGCCCGCGCCGCGGTCGGGGGTGTCGTGGCCCTGTCCCCGGCTGTCGACGACGAGGTGGGCGTAACCGGCGGCCGACCACAGGAGGTGGTCGGTGGGAAGTCCGCGTCCGGCGCAGTAGCCGAGGAAGGTGACCACGACGGGCAGTGGTCCGTCCGCGGCGCGCGGGCGCAGCAGCCAGGCGGCCACCGGCTCGCCGTCCCAGCCGGGAAAGCGCACGTCGTCGACCTCGACCGTGCTCAGCCGGTGGTGCGCTGTGACTCGTTCGGCCTTCACCGCCTGGTCGTGCGAGCGGGCTTCGGTGAGGGTCCGCTGCCAGAAGGTGTCGAAGTCCTTCGGGACGGACACCTGGGGGCGGTGGCCGATGAGTTCGTCAAGGCCGAGGTCCGTGAGCGGCATGGGGCTTCCTCCAGACAGGTGGGGCGGCGACACGACGATGGACGCGGGGCGAGCGGTGGGAGAGCCCGGGTGCGGACGGGCGGTGGGCTCGCCCGCTTTCGGACGGGGCCGCCGGGCTGCGGTATGCGGCCGTCAGTCGTCGGCCGCGGCGAAGCCGAAGGCGGCGAGGCGGAAGGCTCCGTGCAGGATGATCCGCAGGTCGTGAACGCCGTCGACGGGGTCGGGGAGTTCGGCCGCGATCGTCGTCCACGTATACCGGTCGCCGGTGACGGGGACATCGAGCTCTGCCAACAACCTCTCATCCGACCGAAGTTCGAGGCGCGCCTCGCCGGGGTCCGCGCCCTCGCGGGCCGTCTCGGATTCGAACCGGACCGCTCCGGAGAGGTCGACGCCGTGGAAGAGCAGCGATCCGGGGCGGGCCGGGTCAGTGGGAGTGACCGCGTCACCGCTGGTACGGGTGGCGTCGACGATGGTGGTGTCCGCGTGGTCGTCGAAGTCGACGGCGAGGGTCCGGCGTCCGGTGACGGCACGGGGTGCGGGGGGCGTTCCGGTCACGGTGAGTGCCGCGGTGAGGACCGGGTGTCCGGCGGAGCGGGCCACGATGATCTCGTAGCCGCCGGGGTCGACCGTGAAGGCACCGGTGGCGACGTCCCAGTGGGCGAGCCGTTCGGCCGGCAGCCGGAACGTCACCTCCCTGCTCTCGCCCGGCTCCAGCCGGACCTTGCGGAAGTCCGCGAGGCGCAGCCGGGGAGCCTCATAGCGGGCGTCCAGGGCCCGGGTGTAGAGCTGGACCACCTCGCTGCCGCCGCGCGACCCGGTGTTGGCCAGGTTCACCGTCACCTCGACCGAGGCGTCCTGGGCTATGACCGACCGCGAGAGCCGCACGTCGCGGTAGGTGAACTCGGTGTAGGACAGGCCGTGGCCGAAGGGGTAGCGGGGGGTGGGGCGGTGGTACTGGTAGGTCCAGCCCGCCTTGATGATGTCGTAGTCGAGCGGGTCGGGGAGCGGGTCGTCGCCCCGGTACCAGGTCTGCGGCAGACGGCCGGCGGGCTCGGCCGCGCCGAGCAGCACGGCGGCCAGCGCGTGGCCCGTCTCCTGTCCTGCGTGGCAGCTCCACACCAGGGCGGGCAGGTGTTCGTCGGCCCAGTCCACGGCGTACGGATAGCTGCTCATGACCACCAGCGCGGTCCGCGGGCGGACGGCGGCGACCGCACGCAGCAACGCCTCCTGCCCCTCGGGCAGGCCGATGTCCGCGCGGTCCTCGGTCTCTCGGCCGTTGACCATCGGGTGGTTGCCGAGGACGACCACCGCCACGTCGGCGTTCTGGGCCGCCTCCCGCGCCTCGGCCGCTCCCTCGCGCAGCAGTTCGCGCTGCCAGCGCTCGGCGGTGTCGGCGGTCGCGGCGGTGACGGTGACCCGGCCGTCTGCCGGGTCGACGGCCGCGTAGCGCCCGGTGAGCGCGGAGCGCAGCAGCACGGCGCCCTGTTCGGCCGGTTCCAGCCGGAAGGTCTCGTGGATCTCCCAGCTCTTGAGGAGCTCCTTGTCGGCGGCCAGTGAGCCGTCGTCGCACAGGCTCAGATAGCGGCCGGTGTCGGCGGTACGCAGGGTCAGCGTGCCGCGGCCCCAGTCGACGGCGTCGAAGGCGGTCTTGCCCAGTGGGTCGCCGGTGGTGTGCGAGCGCAGGACGATCCGGTCGGAACCCTCCACGTGGACGACCTCGCCGCCGTGGGCGCCGAGCGCCGTGGCGAGTCCGGCGGCGATGGAGACCTGGTACGGCATGGTGGCGCTGTACCAGTCCTCGCACAGGGTGTCGGCGAGCGGGCCGATGACGGCGATCCGCGGTGTCCGTGCCGGGTCGATCGGCAGCAGGCCGTCGTTCTTGAGCAGCACCACCGACTCGGTGGCGGCCTCCCGGGCCAGGGCGCGGTGCCCGGGGCAGTCGATCACCTCGGGTCCGATCCGGGCGAAGGGGTCCAGTTCGGGATCGAACTCGCCCAGTCGGAAGCGCAGTTCCAGTTGGCGGCGGACCGCACGGTTCACGTCGCTCTCGTCGATCAGGCCGCGCTCCAGCGCTCGGCGCAGCCGGCCGACCACCGTGGCGTTGTCCTCGCCGTGGTCGGTGAAGCTGTCGATACCGGCCTTGAGCGCCGCCGCGTGGGAGTCGGCGTGGTCGTCGAAGTAGTGCTCCGGGTCGACCAGGTTGGAGGGGGCCTCGGCGTCGCTCACCACGAACAGTTCATGGCCCGTCGGCCGCGCCCAGCGGCGCAGCTCCGCCTCGATGAGCGGACTCACATGGCAGGGGCGGCCGTTGACGAGGTTGTACGCGGCCATCGCGCCCGTCGCGGCGCCGGAGGCGACGACGGGGCGGAAGGCGGCGAGGTCGTACTCGTGCAGGACGCGCGGGCGCAGTCCGGAGGAGGTGGTGCAGCGGTCGTCCTCGTTGTTGTAGGCGAGGAAGTGTTTGAGCACCGGGGCGACCCGCAGATAGGCCGGGTGGTCGCCGGACAGGCCGCGGCAGTACGCCTCGCCGAGCCGGGCGGTGTGCAGCGGGTCCTCGGAGTAGCCCTCCTCGTTGCGCCCCCAGCGCGGGTCGCGCAGCAGGTTCAGGACGGGTGCCCATGCCTGGAGGCTGATGGGGCCGCGGTCGGGGGCCATCAGCGGTGCGCGGTGGTGGTGGAAGGCGCGCAGCTCGACCGAGACCGCCTCGGCGACCCGGCGCGCCAGGTCCTCGTCCCAGGTCGCGCCGAGGCCGACGGCCTGCGGAAAGGCGGTCGCCACGCCCTGCCAGGCGACGCCGTGCAGGGCTTCGCTGCCGGTACGGAAGGCGGCCACACCCAGGCGCGGGACAGCCGGCGCGTACTGGTGCAGCATCGCGATCCGTTCGTCGGGGGTGAGCCGTTCGAGCAGGTCGTCGACACGCTTGCGCAGCGGTAGCGCGGGATCACGGAAGGGTGGCGGATCTACTGCGGAGGCGGAGAGGGAACTCAACGTGAACACCCTTCGGCAGGCGGGGCGCTGTGGCTGTTCGTCGAAGCGCATCGACGCTGACACGGACCGAAGAGGACTGTCAACTCCCCACACCACCAAGGATTTTAGATTTGTTCAGTCCCTTGCCGAATCCAGGACGCGTCACTACTCTCGCCGGAACATCCAAGCGCTTCGACGCTTCACCGGGGAAGGGCACTCCACCATGGGAACCGGGTTGAACCGCAGAAGTTTCCTCACGTCCGCCGCGACGATCGCGGGCGTCACCTCGATGGCACCGCTGTTGTCCGCGTGCGGCGGGGGGTCCCACCGGCGCAGCGGCGCGAACACCAAGGAGGGGCTCAGGGCGGCGCTGCCGTCCTATGTGCCCCACACCGCGTTCAAGGCCGACATACCGTCCGTCCAGGGCGGACCGGACGCCGCGACGGACGCCGCGTTCCTGTCCTACCCCGCCTCCCCGGCCGCCACGGTCTCCGGCGTCCCGGGCAAGGGCGGCCACTACAGCGCGGTCACGCCTCTGTGGGGCACCGTCCCGCCGGTCGGCAACTCCTTCTACCAGGCGATGAACAAGGCCCTGGGCGTCGACCTCAAGGTCAAGCCCGCGGACGGGAACCACTACGACACCATCATCCCGACCATGACCGCCGCCAGGAAACTGCCGGACTGGATCCAGTTGCCGACCTGGTGGAACCCCAACTTCCACACCGGGGACCTGGCCGGCACCCAGCTCGCCGACCTCACTCCCTACCTGTCCGGCGACAACATCAAGAAATACCCCAACCTCGCCGCGATCCCCACCGGTGCCTGGCAGGTCTGCACCTGGGGCGACAAGCTGTACGGCATTCCCTCCTTCTCCACCAAGTTCATGATCGCCGGAGCCACCTACTACCGCCGGGACATCTTCGAATCACGCGGTATCACCGCCGACCAGGTGAAGTCGGCCGACGACCTGATGAACCTGGGCAAGGAGCTGACCGACGCCAAGCGGGGCGTGTGGGCCTTCGACGATGTATGGACCTACCTGTACACCTGCTGGGGCGCCCCGCTCAAGTGGAAGGTCGAGAACGGCAAGCTGGTCCACCTCTTCGAGACCCCGGAGTTCCTCGAAGCCCTCGACTGGCACCACCGTCTGGCCACCGCCGGGTATGTGCACCCGGCCGCGTTGGCGGGCGACAATGCCAACGCCCCCACCCGCTTCTACAGCGGCAAGGTGCTGATCCAGGGCGGTGGGACCGGCGCCTGGAATCTGCCCGACCACCAGTCCGGTGTGGCCGCGAACGAGAAGTACCGGCGCGGCGCCTTCAACATCCTCGCCGCGGACGGGAAGAGCACACCCGTGGTGTACATGGGCGCTTCCACCAGCATGGTGAGCTATCTCAACGCCCGGCTGAAGCCCGCCCAGATCGAGGAACTGCTCGGCGTCGCCAACTACTTGGCCGCCCCGTACGGCTCGGCCGAGTACACCCTCGTCAACTTCGGGGCCGAGGGCGTCCACCACCGCCGCGTCAACGGCGTGCCGACCTTCACCGAGGAGGGGAAGAAGGACGTCCAGGCGCAGACCTTCCCCTTCCTGGCCGGGCCCTCCGCCGTGATCAGCAACCCCGGGGCCGAGGTGGTCACCCGGGACTACGCGGCCTGGCAGGCCGCCA
The DNA here is from genome assembly GCF_045257485.1 of Streptomyces sp. YS-3. Lineage (NCBI taxonomy): Bacteria > Bacillati > Actinomycetota > Actinomycetes > Kitasatosporales > Streptomycetaceae > Streptomyces > Streptomyces sp. YS-3. The sequence continues at coordinate 16,562 of NZ_JBJHPC010000066.1, forward strand.
ACGTCAAGTCCCTCACCAAGCCCGCCTTCTGGGGCATGAACATCAGCATGCCCCAGGCGATGGCCACCGCCGAGGCCGCACAGGGCGTCCAGGACACCATCAAGGACTGCTACCACGGCAAGAAGAAGGTCTCCGACGTGCAGGCCGCCGTCGCCACCTGGAAGTCCGGGCCCGGAGGCCGGCTCAAGGGGTGGATGACCGACAACGTCCTCGCCAAGTACGGTTCAGGCCAGTGAGCACCGTACGCCCCGACAGCGCGCCGGTACCGGCGCGGCTCAGCCGGCGGGTCAGGCTGCGACGCGACCGGACGCTCCTGCTGATGACGCTGCCCGCGATCGTCCTGCTCCTGGTCTTCAACTACCTCCCGCTGTTCGGTGTGGTCACCGCCTTCCAGGACTACGACCCGCTGGTCGGCGTCTGGCACAGCGAATGGGTCGGGTTCGACCAGTTCCAGCAGCTCTTCGGCGACCCGCTGTTCTGGGGGGCGATGAAGAACACGCTGTATCTGAGCCTCGTACAGCTGATCCTCTTCTTCCCGGTACCGATCGCGCTGGCCCTGCTGCTCAATTCGGTGCTCAGCGAGCGGTTGCGCAACTTCGTCCAGTCCGTTCTCTATCTGCCGCACTTCTTCTCCTGGGTGCTGGCGATCACGATCTTCCAGCAGATGCTCGGCGGCGCGGGCATTCTCAACCAGTTCCTGCGCCAGCACGACTTCAGTCCCTGGAACATCATGACCAATCCCGACACCTTCGCCCTGCTGATCACCTCCCAGGCGATCTGGAAGGAGGCGGGCTGGGGCATCATCGTCTTCCTCGCCGCCCTCAGCGCGATCAACAGCGAGTTGTACGAGGCCGCGGCGGCGGACGGCGCGGGACGCCTCCGGCGCATGTGGCACATCACGCTGCCCGGCCTGCGCGGGGTGATCGTCCTGATGCTGGTGCTGCGGCTCGGCAACGCGCTGTCGGTGGGCTTCGAGCAGTTCCTGATCCAGCGGGACGCGGTCGGCCACGACGCCGCGGACGTCCTGGACACCTTCTCCTTCTACTACGGCATCACGACAGGCAACTACAGCTATGGCGCGGCGGCGGGGCTCTTCAAGGGCGTGATCTCACTGCTGCTCATCTGGGGCGCCAACCGGCTGGCACACGCCTTCGGCGAGGACGGGTTGTACCGGAAATGACCGACACACTCACGATCGGCTCCAGGAGAGCCAAACGCGACGCCACGGCGGAATCGCGGCGCAGGGCACGGGCCGCCCGCCCGCCCTGGGAGGAGCCGCCGACCGCCGTCGGCCAGACCGCCAAGGGGCTGACCATCGGCGGCATGCTCGCCATCGTCCTGATCCCGCTCTGGATCATCACGCTGACCAGCTTCTCCACCCCCGGCGCCGTCAACCGGGCCGGCGGCCTGGTGATCTGGCCCGACGGTCTGAGCATTGAGGCGTACCGCCAGATGCTCCGCGACTCGACCGTCCTCACCGCGCTGCTGGTGAGCCTCGGCATCACGGTCGTCGGTACGGCGATCTCCATGGCCGTCTCGGTCCTGTGCGCCTACGGCCTGTCACGGCCGCGCTCCCTCGGCCACCGCTTCCTGCTGATCCTGCTGATCATCACGATGTTCGTCAGCGGCGGTCTGATTCCGAGCTTCCTCGTCGTCACCGAGCTCGGCGGCTACGGCCAGTGGTGGGCGCTCATCCTGCCGAGCGCGGTGTCGGTCTTCAACATCCTGGTACTGCGGGCGTTCTACCAGGGCACCTCCGCCGAACTCATCGACGCGGCCCGTATGGACGGCGCGGGAGACTGGCGCATCCTGTGGTCGGTCGTCCTGCCCACCTCACGCGCCGTCACCGCCGTGACCGCGCTCTTCTACGCCGTGGGCTACTGGAACTCCTTCTTCAACGTCATGCTCTACATGCCGACGGACAGTCAGAAGTGGCCGCTGCAATACGTGTTGCTCACCTACGTCAACCGCGGGAACGGCATGCCGGGTTCCGTCAACGCGGGCTTCGGCAGCACCCAGGCGCAGACCGCGCCGCTCTCCCTGCAGATGGCGGTCGTGGTCCTCACCCTGATACCACTGGTGATCGTGTACCCGTTCGTCCAGAAGCACCTGCGCACCGGTGTCCTCACCGGCGCGATCAAGGGCTGAGCCGGGTACGCCCCACCGACCGGGAGCGGCGCGCCGCCGGGCCTCCCCGCCTCGCCGGCGGCGCCGCTCCCCTCCACAGAACCGACCCGGAGGAAGCACGCCGATGGTGACACTCGCCGATGTGGCCAGATACGCCGGCGTCTCGTCGAGCACGGTCAGCTACGCGCTCAGCGGGAAGCGACCGATCTCCGACGAGACCAGGAACCGCATCGAGCGGGCCATCGCGGACCTGGGCTACCACCCCCACGCCGGCGCCCGCGCCCTGGCCGGCAAACGCTCCCACATCATCGCCCTGGTGGTGCCGCTCCACACCGAGGTGTACGTGCCCACCATGATGGAGATCGCCATCGCGGTGACCGTGGCGGCCCGCGAGCACGGTTACGACGTCCTGCTGCTCACCAACGACGAGGGCCCCGAGGGGGTGCGGCGGGTGGCGGCCAGCGGACTCGCCGACGGGGTCATCCTCATGGACGTCACCCTGGACGACGACCGCATCGCGGTCCTGCGCGCCCAGGGCACCCCGGCCGCGCTCATCGGACTGCCCGGTGACCCGTCCGGACTCTCCTGCGTCGACCACGACTTCGCCACGGCGGGCGCGCTCTGCGCGGACCACCTCGCCGACCTCGGCCACCGCGACATCGCCTTCATCGGCTACAGCAGCGGTGTGTACCGGCGGCACGCCGGCTACGCCGAACGTACGCTGAACGGCTTCCGTGAACGCGCCCTGCGGCGCGGTCTGCGCTTTCTGCACCGGCCCTGCGAGGGCACGTACGAGAGCACCGCGGGCACCCTGGCCCGCATCATCGCCGATCGCCCGGACACCACCGGGTTCGTCGTGCAGAACGAGGGCGCGATCGGCCCGCTGCTGAGCCTGCTGCGCGCCGGCGGGCGGACCGTACCGGAGGACACCTCGGTGATCGCCATCTGTCCCGAACCGCTCGCGGAACAGCACTCCCCGCGCCTCACGGCCGTGACCGGCCCGAAGAAGGAGCTCGGTCAGGTCGCCGTCGAACAGGTCATGGCCAGGATCACCGCCGCGGCCGGGGGCGGGCAGCCGGAGGACGCACTGCTGCTGATCGCACCGGAACTGGTGATCCGCGAGAGCACCGCCCCGGTCGCGCGGTGACGTGCGCCGTCGAGAGCACCACCAGAGGGAGGTTCTCCACATGCAGATACGTCAGCTCACCGACCGTCTGGGTGGTCTCGCCTTCGGCGGGGACTACAACCCCGAGCAGTGGGACGAGGAGGTGTGGAAGCAGGACGACGACCTGATGCGCCGGGCGCGGGTCAACCTGGCCACCGTGGGCGTCTTCTCCTGGGCGCTGCTGGAACCGGAGGAGGGCCGTTACGACTTCGCCGGGCTCGACTCCCACCT
>NZ_JBJHPC010000651.1:0-3772 GCF_045257485.1 Streptomyces sp. YS-3
CATCCCCCACGGCGTGACTGACACCCCGCCCCTGCTCGGCCAGCACCACATCCGCGCGGGCACTGCCGTCAGACGGCGACGCTGCGGGCAGCGGCTCTCAAGCGAGCAGTCGGTCAGTCAGTCAGTCCAGGGAGAAACGCCTCTGCGCGGGCTGTGTGGGAGGAGCGGCTGGCCGGCCGCGGGCGGATCCCTCGGAATCGCTGTCGGATTCGAGCAGCATCCGCCCGGGCGTGCGCTGCTCGGGCCGACGTGCGGGAGCGTCCGCGCCTGAGCCCGCTGATTCGTCACCCCTGACCCACTCCCCGCCGGAGTCCGAGTTTGCCGCGTTGGCGGCCTCGTGCGCCATGCGCTCGGACCTGGTAGGGCTCGGATCGCCCGCGTACGCGTCCGCGACCCGCTCGCCCGCCCTCGGCTTGCCATGCTTCTCATTGCTCCGCTTGATGAAGTCCTGCAGGAGGTTGAGGTTCTCCAGCGACAAAGGACCGGCCGGGTGTTCTCCTGGGAGATCTCCTCGGCCCGACAGTAGGAGAGCCGGGCTCGATCGGTCTTTGAGCATGCATCCGCCGTCGTTGTCCCGGCCGGGGCCCTTCAGTCGGTTGAGGAACGGCGGGCCGCAGGGCGCTTGCCTGTCAGGCGGGCGGGCGGCAGTTGTGGTGCCGAACTGACGCCTGCTGTGCAGCAGGAGCACCGCCCAATTGGCCGCTTCAGTCCCAGAGCCGCTCTTCGGCTGGTCAACGGGGCGAGGGTCACCTCCTGCGGCCGGCATGCAGTTCCAGTCGCTCGCCTTCGAAGCGGGCGCGGAAGTCGCGGTCGTGCGAGACGGCGACCACGGCTCCCGGATACGCGCAGAGCGCCGCCTGCAGGTCTTCGGCCAGGTCGAGGGCGATGTGGTTGGTGGGCTCGTCCAAGACGAGGAGGTCAGCGGGGCGGGTCACCAGGCGGGCGATCTGCAGCCGCCGCTGCTGACCCGCGGACAGCGCAGTCACCGGGACGTGCAGGTCCTGCTCACGGAACAGGCCCAGGGCCAGCAGCTGTTCGCTGTACTCGTCAGCCGGTCCGGGACGCCCGGCGGCGTACGCGGCAAGCAGCGGGAGCGCCGTGGTGTGCGTGGGCAGTTCCTGTTCGAGGTAGCCGATGCGGGCGGGGCGGCGCGCGGTACCTTCGTCGGGCTCCAGGTCGCCTGCGATGAGGCGCAGGAGTGTCGTCTTGCCTGCGCCGTTGTCACCGGTGACCAGTAGCCGCTGGCCGGGCGCGAGGGTGAGGCGCCCGGCCAGGCGCAGCCGCTCGCCGACACTGACGTCCTCGAACTCGGCGAGGGGGCCCGGGGTGGGGCCGTCTGCCGCCGCAAACGCTGCCGTGAAGTGGAGCGACGCCGGTGGTGGGGCCACCGGGTGGCGTTGCAGCTCGGCGAGGGCCCGGCGGGCTGAGCGCACCTGCCCGCCGAGCTTGGCCTCGCTGGAGCGGCGGTGCTTGCCGAAGCCCTGCTTGGGGTCGTGACCGGTGGTGGCCAGACGCCGTCCCGCGACTTCCAGCAGGGCCTGCATGGAGGCCACCTCCTCGGCCCAGTCCGCGTAGCGCTGTGCCGCGCCGCGCCGGGCGGCGGCCTTCGCGGCCTGGTAGCCGGCCCAGCCGTCGCCGTATCGGTGCACGGTGCGCTCGTCGCGGTCGACCTCCAGGATGGTGGTGGCGATGCGTTCCAGGAAGCCGCGGTCGTGGGTGACCGCGACGACTGTGCCGCGGTGTGCGCGCAGGTGGTCTTCCAGCCAGCGCACGGCCGTAGCATCCAGGTGGTTCGTCGGTTCGTCCAGAAGCAGGAGTTCGGGAGCAGCGGCGAGGACGCAGGCGAGGGCGAGCCGGGACTGCTCGCCGCCGGACAGGGAGCCGAGCAGCCGGTCACGGGTGATCGCGGCCAGCCCGAGTCCGTGCATCGCGGCATCCACCCGGGCGTCGGCCTCGTATCCGCCGCGCGCCTCGTACGCGGTCAGCAGGTCGCCGTAGGCGGCGAGTTCGCCGTCCGTCGCCTCGCCGAGACTCTCCTCGGCCTCCCGCAACCGGGCTTCCATGGAGCGCAGGTCGGCGAGAGCGTGGTCGACGGCGTCCTGCACGGTGCGGTGCGCACCAAGGACGAGGGTTTGGGCGAGATGGCCGGTGCCGCCGGGGAAGCTGACGGTGATCTGCCCGGTATCCGGCGCCTCGGCTGCGGCGAGCAGACGCAGCAGGGTGGACTTGCCGGATCCGTTCTCACCGATGACGGCTGCCTTCTCACCCGGGCGGATGGTGAATGACACCAGGTCGAGGATGGTGCGGGTGCCGTAGGACTTGGTGACGTCCTTGACGGACAGCTGCGCCACCACGGCGGGGGCGACGGTGGGCATGGCGGTATGGGCGCGGTCGCGCATGTGACTTTCCCTGGGCGTACGAAGGGTCTACGGGCAGCAGAAACGGCGGCATCGGCCGTACCCGGACTCAGACGTAGAAGTAGAGAAAAGCCATGGACCCACCATAGCAAGACGGCGCGTCTCGTTTCAAGACGGGCCCGCCGCCATGATCAGACACAGCTGCGGCAGATGCTCGCCGTTGAGGCCCTCCTGCACGGCGCGCGCCGCCGGGGTCCCTGCTTCACCCAGGACGATGACGGTGAGCAGCCCGAAGCGCTCGACGATGCGCTCCAGGTGCCAGGCCGCACGAGCACCGCGCTCGCTGCCAGAGACGCATCGTCGCAGTGTGCGACATGGCAGCACGCGGCTTGCAGAATGTGCAGCCGGCAGCAGCAAGGAAGGGGCATCTCAACGTCCCCAAGAAGCACATCGAACGCATCCAGCACCCAGAGCGACCCAAGACCGGAGACGAGCTCGCCGACGGCCCGGACAGCCCCCAAACGGTCGCCGCAACCACGGTCAGGGCCAAACCCGGCCACCTTCCTCGACAACACCAGCCGCAGGGCCTCGAAACTCAGCCCACAACGACGGCACGAACTGAATACACCCGGCACGAGGAGGTGACGTGTGCAGCCGGCGTGCAGGTGCGGCGCAGGGAACGTGCCGGTGGCGGCACAGAAAGGTGTTCGCTGCCCGACATGCGTACACTCCCATCCTGGCTGATCTACAGGTCAGTTGAGTCGCTTCCTGAGCGCAGTACGTCGGCTGAGTCGGCTGACGAAGCGGACGGACGCGCAACGGGGGAAGTACACGTCGGGGAGAAGTCATGCGAAAGAATCGTTCCGTCCGGGCCGCCGGCTGCCTGGCTGCCGCTCTCGGGGTACTGGCTGTGGGCTCCACTCTCACTCCCGCCCAGGCCGCGCCGGCACGGGCCCAGGCCAAGGTGTATCTGACCACCTCGGTGACCCAGTGGTCTCACTACCAGCCCAACCTGCACAGCCACGCGGGCACGCTGTACGCCGGCCGCAACTACTTCTACTGCTGGACCGCGGGAGACTGGTACTCCAACAACGGTCACATCTCAGGCGCGTGGCTGCGCACCGACGACGACAGCGGCCACCGCAACGTCTACGTCAACATGGTCAACCTGAGCGACGCCGACTTCTGGCGCGCACAGGACATGCTCCCCCAGTGCTGAGCTCTGTGAGCACAGGGCCCCGCAACAAAGCATCTGGCACATAAGCCCGCATCACACGCAGGCCACCGTGGCGTCAGGGTGCGGTCGGAGACAGGAGGCCGGCCGCACCGCGTCCGGGACAGGCTGGGGGCACGCATGCTGGGCCCATGCCATTGCGCGCGGCTACGACACTGATCCCCCTCCCCACTCACGCCCC
>NZ_JBJHPC010000652.1:0-3767 GCF_045257485.1 Streptomyces sp. YS-3
GGGGTGCGGGGCGTCCGGCCGTGGGCCGGTCACAGGTGCGAGGCGTCCGGCTGAGGGACGTCCGGCCGGGGGGAGTTGGGCTGGACGGCGTCCGGCCGGGAGGTGTCGGACTCGTTCTTCATCGCCCGCGTCTCGCTCTTGAGGATCCGGAGCGACTTGCCCAGCGCCCGGGCGGTGTCGGGCAGTTTCTTGGAGCCGAAGAGCAGGATCAGCACCACGGCGACGATCAGCAGATGCCAGGGTTCCAGTCCGTTGCGCAGGAACATCCCGTCGTCCTTCCACTCTCGGCGACTCTCTCAGCAAGACTTGCTACATTGCGCAACTGTACAACCAATCGGACACGGACAGGGCGTACGGATGGGCAGCCACAAGGCAGGACAGGCACGCGGCGGGAGCCGGAGAGGCGCCGCAGGCGCGCCACCGGCCGGGCGGCGCGGACACGGCAGGCTGCGCCTGGTGCTGGCCGTACCCGTGGCCCTGCTGGTCCTCGCGGCAGCCGGGCTCGGCTGGGTCTACTTCCAGCTCAACGGCGACATCCGCACCTTCGACGACGGCGGGATCTCGGGCGAGCGCCCCGCCGCCTCGGCCAAGGGACAGAACGTCCTGGTCATCGGCTCGGACTCGCGCGCGGGCGACAACGTCCAGTACGGCCATGGCAGCGGTGACATCGGCCGCTCGGACACCGCCTTCCTGATGCACGTCCACGCCGACCACAAACACGCCACGGCCGTCTCCCTGCCCCGCGACACCCTCGTCGACGTACCGCCCTGCAAGCTGCCGAACGGCGACTGGACCAGGACGCAGCACAACGTGATGTTCAACTCGGCGTTCTCCGTGGGCGACACCGCCCAGGGCAACCCGGCCTGCACCCAGAACACCGTGGAGAAGCTGACCGGGCTGCGCGTCGACCACACCGTCGTCGTGGACTTCGCGGGCTTCGCCAAGATGACCCGGGCCGTCGGCGGCGTCCAGGTCTGTGTGCCCAAGGACATCTACGAGGGCGACCTCAACCCCAACCGCCACGCGCGCGGGGAGCGGCTGTTCACCAAGGGCGTCCAGCAGGTCTCCGGTCAGAAGGCCCTCGATTACGTACGCATCCGGCACGGCATCGGCGACGGCTCGGACATCGGCCGCATCCAGCGCCAGCAGGCGTTCATCGGCGCCCTCATGAAGAAGGTCAAGCAGCAGGGCCTCAACCCGACCACCCTGCTCCCCCTCGCCAAGGCCGCCACCAGCTCCCTGACCGTCGACCCGGGCCTGGGATCGGCCGACAAACTGATCTCCTTCGCGATGTCGATGAAGAGCGTCGACCTGCACAACACCAAGTTCGTCACCCTGCCCTGGCGGTACGAGGGCGCGCGCGTGGCGATAGTCCGGCCGCAGGCCGACGCGCTCTTCGCGGCCCTGCGGGCGGACCGCACGGTCGACGGCAAGGACGCGGGCGGCAAGCAGGAACCGGACCGGCCCGCCCCACCGCGCCCGAGCGCCGCCCCGCCGCCCGGCGCGGGAGTGGCCGTCGCCGTCTACAACGGCACCACCACCGAGGGCCTGGCCGCCCGCGCGGCCGACTCCCTGAAGGCGGGCGGCTACCGGGTCACCGGCACCGCGACCGCCGCCACCCAGGACTTCGTCCACACCGTCATCGAGTACGGACCGGGCGACCGCACCCACGCCGACACGCTCGCCCGGCGCTTCCCCGGCGCGCTGCTGCGTCCGGCCCACGCGGCGGGGCTCACCGTCATCCTCGGCTCGACGTACGCGCAGGCATCCACGGACGCCGCCTCCACGGACACCGCGCCGACAGACGACGCCCCCGCCACCGTCCCCTCCGAGGTCGCCCAGAAGGCCCGCTCGGCGGACGCCGACATCTGCTCGGGACTCTCGTACGGGTGAGGGGCACGGGTGAGGCACACGGGCGGACGTGCGGGCAGGACGTGCGGGCGGGAGATGCGGCCCGGATGCATGGCCGGTTCCGTCGCTCGGGGCCGTCGGTCGTGGCGTCGGCCGTCACGCCACCGTGGAAGGGCACAGGCGTTCGTTCGCCGTACGCCCGCGCCTCACAACTCGTTCATATTCGGCTCATAGCTTCGCGGCCATGAGATCCATGGGACACAAGCGCCGCAAGGCACTGACGGTGGTGGCGCTGGCCTCCGCCGTCGCGGCGGGCAGCGCCGTCACGGCCAACTCCGCCCCGCAGCACGGCGGCCGGCCTTTCCCGGGCCACGGCCAGGAGATACACAACGTCATCTACCTCCTCGGCGACGGCATGGGCCGCACCCATGTCACCGCCGGCCGCGAGCGCTACTACGGCGCCCAGGGCAAGCTGAACATGGAGCGCCTGCCCTACACGGGCGCGGTCGCCACGTACGCCGTGGAGAAGGGCACCGACCAGCCCGCGCTGGTCACCGACTCGGCCAGCTCCGCGACCGCCTGGTCCTCCGGTGTGAAGACGTACAACGCCGCGCTGGGCGTGGACGCGTACGAGAAGCGGCGAGTGACGCTGATGGAGCAGGCCAAGAAGGCCGGCTTCGCCACGGGCAACGTCTCGACCGCCGAGATCACCGACGCGACCCCGGGCGCCCAGTTCAGCCATGTGCTGCTGCGCGGCTGCCAGGGCCCGGTGTACTCGGACGCGGCCTGTCTGCCGAAGAACGCGGACGGCTCGTACGAGAAGGCCCCCGAGGACAAGACGCTCATCACCCCGGTCGCCGAGCAGATCGCCCGCAACGGCACGGCCGACGTCGTGCTCGGCGGCGGTCTCGCCCGCTTCGAGCCGGACGACCAGAAGGCCCTTCAGGCCCAGGGCTACCAGGTGCTCGGCAGCTTCGGCGACCCGAGCCTGCCCGCCCAGAGCGCCGCCAGCCAGAAGGTCGCCACCAAGGCCGACCTCGACGCGGTCAGGGCCAAGAGGGTCGTCGGCCTCTTCAACCGGGGCAACCTCACCGTCGAGCAGGCCAAGGCCGGTCTCCCGGCGGACGCCCCGCAGAAGCAGGAGCCGACCCTCGCCGACATGGCGAAGAAGTCGATCGACCTGCTCAACGGGCGCTCCAAGAAGGGCTTCTTCCTCCAGATCGAGGGCGCCCAGATCGACAAGCGTTCGCACGCCAACGACGCCGCCCAGACGCTGGGCGAGGTCAAGGCGTTCGACGACGCGGTCAAGGCCGCGTACGACTTCGCCCGCAAGGACGGACACACGCTGGTCGTCGTCACCGCCGACCACGAGTGCGCGGGCTTCAACATCATCGAAAAGGGCACCTACACCAACGCCGAGTCGGTCGCGCCCCCGGCCAACACGGACGCGGGCAACCCGGCGAACAACTCGACGCCGTCGCGTGACAAGTCGGGTGCCAAGGACCCGGTCCGCTCGTCCGGCATCCTCAACGGCGCCGGCTCCGGTGACGCCAAGAACTTCGCCCCGGCCACCTTCCGTACGCCGGACGACCCGGCGGGCGTCAAGGACGGCAGCCCCGAGGCGAGCCTGTGGCTGACCTACCTCTCCGGCAACCACACCGGCGCCGATGTTCCGATCTACGCGTACGGGCCGGGCGCCGAGAAGTTCGCGGCGAGCCAGATCAACACCGAGCTGTACACCAAGATGTACGGCTCGCTGTTCGGCCGGGCACCGCGCGGCTGACCCGACTGGACGGTTGGCGGCGCACTGTTTCACGTGAAACGACGCACCGCTGTTTCACGTGAAACATGGCCTCAACACCCGCCATGTCATGGGCGGTTGAACATGACCGCCGCCCCCCCCGGGGCCGGGGGAC
>NZ_JBJHPC010000653.1:0-3765 GCF_045257485.1 Streptomyces sp. YS-3
GTCTGTGGCTGGTCGCGCAGTTCCCCGCGCCCGCGGGTGCCCAGGGGCGCGGGGAACTGCGCGAGCAACCCACCACGATCCGCAGGGCCACGCACACCGGCTGGAGGTAGTAGACGGTGCCCGCCCGCGCCGCCCCGATCGGCCCGACCGTCCCCGGAGCGGAAGTGGCGGCGGATCAGGGCCCGTTGGCGCCAGGTCTCGCGGGCCGCGAGGGGTGCCAGGCGGCGAAGCTGCCGGACCGGACCAGGGTCGCGACGCCCGTGAGGGCGAGTCCGGGGCCGTTGGCCCGGCTCGCCCTCTGGGGGGTCCGTATGGTCCGGTCGTGCCGGTCGTGCTCCAGGACTGCCACGGTGGTGGGTGCTCCTTGGGTGGTCGGCGGGGGCGCCGGGCTACCGTCGCGCCGCCCCGGCCATCACGTCCGTCGAACCTTTCCGAGCCGGTCGTTCAGTTGAAGTGAACGTTTCCGTCCTGGCCGCCGCGGCCCGCGCCCTCGGCACGTACTGGCCCGCAAGCGTCGCTCCGAAGGCGACCGTCATGCCCGCCAGCTGGAGCGGGGTGAGCGCCTGGCCGAGCGCGGCCCAGCCGATCACGGCGGCGGTCAGCGGCGACAGCGGGCCGAGGAAGGTCACCGAGGTGGCGGTGAGGCGGCCGATGCCGCGGAACCAGAGCCAGTACGCGACGGCCGTGTTGACCAGGGCGAGGTAGAGGTAGCCGGCGAGGTTGCGGCCGTCCAGCGCGGGCGGCGCGCCCTCGATCAGGAAGGCGACCGGTGCGATCAGCAGTCCGCCGGCGGTCAGCTGCCAGCCGGTGAGCACCAGCGGGCCGACCCCCTCGGGGCGTCCCCACCGCTTGGTGAAGACGGTCCCGGCGGCCATCGACACGGACGAGGCCACTCCTGCCACGACCCCGACGGCGTCCAGCGCCCCCGTGGCCTTCAGGACGACCAGGCTGACCCCGAGGGCCGCCGCTATACCGGTGAGCAGGGTCCGCAGCGACGGGCGCTCCCCGAGGAAGAGGGCGGCGAGTCCGGCCACCCACAGCGGTCCGAGCGAGCCGATGACCGCGGCCATCCCGCCGGGCAGGCGGTAGGCGGCGAGGAAGAGGAGCGGGAAGAAGGCCCCGATGTTCAGCGCCCCCAGCACCACCGCCTTCCACCACCACGAGCCCCGTGGCAGCCGCCGGGTGGCGAGCATGAGCGCGACTCCGGCGGGCAGCGCCCGCATCATGCCCGTGAAGAGCGGCCGGTCGGCGGGGAGGAACTCCGTCGTCACGGCGTAGGTGGAGCCCCAGGAGATCGGGGCGAGGGCGGTGAGGGCGACGGTGGCGATGCGGCTCTGGGTTCGCTTCATGGGAAGTAGCTTACTCCTAAGCTACTTTTCGTCAAGCAACTTTCTTGCGTCCGTTCCATAGGGCTCCGATACTGGTTCCATGACTGCCACCCCCCGTGACCCCGTCGACGCCATCACCGCGCAGTGGGCTGAGGTCAGACCCGATCTCGACACCGTTCCGATGGCCGTCTACGGGCGCATCTACCGCATCGCCCGGGCCATGGGCGACCGGGTCGAGAAGGAGTACCGGCGCTTCGGGATCTCCCGGGGCGAGTTCGACGTCCTGGCGACGCTGCGCCGCTCCGGAGAGCCCTACACGCTCTCGCCGCGCCAGCTCTCGGCGACCACGATGCTCACCACCGGCGGGATGACCGGACGCCTGGACAAGCTGGAGAAGGCCGGGCTGCTCAGCCGCAGCCCGGACCCGAACGACCGGCGCGGGCTGCGCGTCACCCTCACCGACAAGGGCCGCGAGATCGTCGACGAGTCGGTGACGGCCGGCCTGGAGATGCAGCACGAGGTGCTGGACGGGGTGCTCGACGCGGCGGAGGCGGAGCAGCTGAACGGGCTGCTGCGCAAGCTGCTCGCGGCGCACTGACAGCCCCGGCGGGGAAAACGGAAAGGCGCTTCGCGGTACGAGTGCCACTCGTACCGCGAAGCGCCTCACAGCGCGTACAACCCGGTCGGTCAGGCCTTCTTCGACTTGTCGAGGACCATGACCAGACCGGCGATGACCGCGAACAGCGCGAGGGGCGCGATCACATACAGGCCGATCGTGTCGAACACGCTCAGGCCGGAGCCCGGGTCGTCGCCGTCGTCGCGGGTGACCGCGAGGGCGGGGGCCGACATGAGCAGCATCATCAGCGTCGTACCGGCTGCCACGGCGCCGGCGCGCAGGGTGTTCTTCTTGTCCACGGTGCAAACGTAGCGAACGCCTAGGAGGGGCGCGCGCCCGGGGGTGCCGTACGGGGCCGCGGGCCCCGGACCGGGGGCGCCAAAGTGTCCGGGACGGGCGCGAACACCCGCATCAGATCGTGCAGCCTCGGCGAGGCGACCACGTCCTCCAGGGCCAGCGGGCACCCGTCGGGACCGGCCACCGGCAGACGCCAGTTGGGGTACTGGTCCCAGGTGCCCGGCAGGTTCTGCGGACGGCGGTCGCCCACCGCGTCGGGCAGCCACACCCCGACCATCCGGGCCGGGGTGCTCAGCAGGAACCGGTAGACCGCGCGCACCGCGCCCTCCTCGCCCCGGGCGCCCTCGGGCAGCAGCCCCAGCCGGGTGAGGTAGGCCAGCCACTCGCCCACCTCGGCCGCGTCCTCGGCCTGCTCCTCGGCGAGCGGCCGGGTGAGCAGGCCGAGGCGGTGGCGCAGCCCCACGTGCTCGCCGGTGAGCCGGGCGGCCGTGGAGGGCAGGTCGTGGGTGGTGGCGGTGGCCACACAGCCCTCGCGCCAGTTCGCGGGGGGCAGCGGGCGGCCGGTGCCCTCCCAGTCGCGCTCGAACCAGAGCACCGAGGTGCCGAGCACCCCGCGCCGGCTCAGCGCCTCGCGCACCCCGGGCTCGACCGTGCCCAGGTCCTCCCCTATGACGACCGCCCCGGCCCGGTCGGCCTCCAGGACGAGCACGGCGAGCATCGCCTCGGCGTCGTAGCGCACATAGGTGCCCGCGGTGGGCTCCTGCCCCCGCGGGATCCACCACAGCCGGAACAGGCCCATCACATGGTCGATGCGCAGCGCCCCGGCGTGCCGCAGCAGATCGCGCAGCAGGCCCCGGTAGGGGGCGTAGCCGGAGGCGGCGAGGACGTCCGGGCGCCAGGGCGGCAGCCCCCAGTCCTGGCCGCGCGCGTTGAAGGCGTCGGGGGGCGCGCCCACCGACATGCCCTGGGCGAAGGTGCGCTGCTGCGCCCAGGCGTCGGCGCCGCCGGGATGCACGCCGACGGCGAGGTCGTGGACGAGGCCGACGGCCATCCCGGCGTCCCTGGCGGCCCGCTGGGCGGCGGCGAGCTGGGTGTCGGTGAGCCAGGCGAGCCGGGTGTGGAAGTCGATACGGTCGATGAGCTCGCGCCGGGCGCGGGCGGTGGCGGGCGAGCGCGGGTCGCGCAGGGCGCCGGGCCAGCCGGTCCAGTCGGATCCGTACCGCTCGGCCAGCGCGCACCAGGTGGCGTGGTCCTCCAGGGCCTGGCCCCGGTGCGCCAGGTAGTCGCAGTACGCCTCGCGCCGTCCCGGCGGCAGCGGCACCGCGTGGAGGACTTCGAGGGCTTCGCGCTTCAGCGCCCACACCGCGTCCCGGTCGATCAGCTCGCCGTCGTCGAGCACCGACCGCCGCAGCGCGTCCGCGGCCTTCAGCAGCTCGTCCAGCCGCGTGCGCTCGCGTACGTAGGCGTACTCGGGAACGTCCTCGATCCGCAGGTGTACGGGGTCGGGGAAGCGGCGGGAGGAGG
>NZ_JBJHPC010000654.1:0-3762 GCF_045257485.1 Streptomyces sp. YS-3
CCTGAGAGGTCGGCAATCGTCTGCGGGCCGGTGGGGGTTGCTCGCGCAGTTCCCCGCGCCCCTAAAAGGCCGTCGCTCACCCGCGGGTCGGTGGTGGGCGCTCGCGCAGTTCCCCGCGCCCCTAAAAGCTCGTCGCTCACCTGCCGGCCGGTGGGGGCTGGCCGCGCAGTTCCCCGCGCCCCTAAGGGTGCGGGCACCTACAGGGGCGCGGGGAACTGCGCGAGCAGCCACCCACGCCCCGCGGGCGCCTCCCCGGCCGGACGGGGCTCAGCTCAGGTGCAGCTGCTGGTTCACGTAGATCAGGTTCGCGTCCTTGACGACGTCCTTGTTCAGCTCGAACAGCTTCTCCCAGCCGCCCTTGACGCCGTGCGCCGAGGCGATGGAGCCCAGGGTGTCCCCGGCCTTCACCTTGTACTCGCCGTCGCCGGTCCTGACCGGCGCCGGACGGGACTCGCCGCGCGAGGCGGGGGCCGACTCGCGCTTCGGGGCGGGCGCCGCCTTGGGCGCGGTCTTCTTCGGCGCGGCCTTCGGCGTGGCCGAGGAGCCGGACGTGTCGACGTCGGCGGCCGAGCCACCGGCGGTCAGGTTGCCCGCGCCGGCGCAGGACCAGGCGCCCGGCCCCTGCATGGCGAGCAGCTTCTCGGCCGTGGCGATCTGCTGGCCCTTGCTGGCCAGGTCGGCGCGGGAGGCGTACTGCGTGCCGCCCGCCGCGGCCCAGGAGGACTGCGAGAACTGCAGACCGCCGTAGTAGCCGTTGCCGGTGTTGATGGACCAGTTGCCGCCGGACTCGCACTGGGCGACGGCGTCCCAGGTGGAGACGGAGGCGGCGGAGGCGGAGCCGGCGGCCATCAGCGGGGCGGCGACGGCGGCACCGGTGACACCGGCCAGCGTGACGACTCGGACGGCCTTGGACGGGCGGCGGTGCTTGCCCTTGCCGGAAAGCAGCATGGAGTTCTCCTCACCGACGCCTGCGAGGTGAGCTGTCGGGTTCGGGCGAGTGAGTGGCCCGGCCGCGCCAGTGGCGCGTCTTCACCCCAAGCCGTTCCCTGGCCGCTTCGTACGTCTCGCCGTATGGCGTACGTCCCTCAACGGCCGGGCCCGGCGCTTACCTTGGGTCCCCCGCTCCTGCCTACGGCGCATCGAGCGTCGACTGTTCCCCGCGACCGGCGGCAGGATTCGGCGTTTCCGGTCGAAGGGGCCCGTGGTGACGAGCGCTTCGACCGTAAACACACCAACCCCTGATGTTCAAAGGGGCACATCAGGGAGAAATCGCCCCTCCCGGCTCTTCCGTAACCGCCGTTTCCGCAGGTCGGGGGCGTAACGCCCGTACCGGACGGACAGGACAGGGCAGTTGACGGAAAGAGACCCTTGTCTCACTTGCACAGAAGTGGACATACGCCCCTGAACTACCCCTTGGCCGGGGCCGGGTTGTCCGTCTTCGCCGGGTTCAGATCAAGGTTCTGGCCAGGCAGGATGAGGTTCGGGTCGGCGCCGATCGTCTTCTCGTTCGCCTTGTAGAGCGCGGACCAGCCGCCCTCGACCTTGTGCGAGCGCGAGATGTCCCACAGGTTGTCGCCGGGGCGGACGGTGTAGTCGCCGTCGACGGCCAGCACATCGCCCGACTCGCGTGACGCGGCGTCACCGCGCGAGGCGTGACGCCCCGCTTCATGCGTGTTGTCCGTATTGCCCGGCTCGGTGGTCGCGGGGGTGCCGGTCTCGGCCGGGTCCGGGGTGCCGCGGTGCTTGCCGCCCGAGGCGGAACCGGTGCCCGTGCCGGCGGTCCCGGCCGGGGCGCTCGCATCGGCGGAGCCGGGCTTGCCGCTCGCACCCGTGGACGGCGCCGAGGGCGTCGTGGACGGCTTGGGAGCGGTGGAGGTCGAAGGGGACGGCGTGGTGGACGCCGGCGGCTTCTTCGCGGGCGCCGAGGGCGTGGCGGTGGTGTCCGGGGTCGCGGCCCCCTCCTCGGAGGGGACGTACGGCGAGGGGGTGGCGCCCGGGTCGACGGCCGGCGCGCCGCCGCCCGCGGTGAGCCCGGAGACCCCCGAGCAGCTGGTGAAGGCCTTCGGGCCCTTCGCCGCGAGCACCTTCTCGGCGACCGCTATCTGCTGCGCCCGGCTGGCCAGGTCGGCCCGCTCGGCGTACGCCGTGCCGCCGTAGTTCTGCCAGGTCTCCTGGGAGAACTGGAGCCCGCCGTACAGTCCGTTGCCGAAGTCGGCGCTCCACGCGCCGCCGCTCTCGCACTCCGCCACGCTGTCCCAGGTGGACGCGGTCGCGGCGCTCGCGCCGCTCGCCGCGAAGAGCGGAAGGGCGAGGGCCGAGCCGGTCACCCCCGCCGCGACGACGAGTGCGGGAGCCTGGCGGGGGCGGCGGTGCCGTCCGTTCCCGGAGCGCATGCTGTGGCCTTCCGTGTGACTACGTCTGTGACTGCCGGGCCGGGCGTTGCGCCTGGTTTGGCGAGTCGAGGGGTGAACGTAGCCGTACTCGAACGCTTGTCACAAGTCGATGCACCCGCGATAACGCCAAAGTCACAGTTTTGACGGACCGTCAGTTCCGGTGGGTGTGAACGCGACCGGAAGGGTGCGCAGTCCACGCATGATCAGGCCGCCCCGCCAGCGCAAATCGGCAGGATCCGCCGCCAGCCGCAGGTCAGGAAGGCGCCGCAGCAAGGTGGCCAGCGCGGTCCTCGCCTCCAGTCTGGCCAGGGGCGCGCCCAGGCAGTAGTGGATGCCGTGGCCGTAGCCCAGGTGCTGGTTGTCGCGGCGGCCGAGGTCGAGCGTGTCCGGGTCGGGGAAGCGGTCGGGGTCGCGGTCGGCGGCGGCGAGCACGACCAGCACCGGGTCGCCCGCGGCGATGTCCTGGCCCCCGATCGTCAGCGGGCGGGTGGCGAAGCGCCAGGTGGCCATCTCCACGGGCCCGTCGTAGCGCAGCAGTTCCTCGATGCCGGTGTCCAGCAGCTCCGACTCCCCGGCCGCGAGCGAGCTCTGCAGCCGTTCGCGCTGCCCGGGGTCGCGCAGCAGCGCGTACATACCGTTGCCGATGAGGTTGACGGTCGTCTCGAACCCGGCGAACAGCAGGATGAAGGCCATCGCCGCGGCCTCGTTCTCGGTGAGGTGCTCGCCGTGGTTGCTGGCGCGGATGAGGCCGGAGATGAGGTCCTCGCCCGGGTCCTCCCTCTTGCGGTGGATGAGTTCGAGGAGGTAGCCGCGCATCTTCTTCACCGAGCGGGCCACACCCCCGCGCGGGCCCTTGCCGTGCCGGATCATCATCCCGGCCCAGTCCCGGAAGTCGTCCTGGTCCTCGCGCGGCACGCCCAGCAGGTCGCAGATGGCGTAGATGGGCAGCGGGAAGGCGAACTCGTGGATGAGGTCGGCCTCGCCGCCGGCCGCGAACCGGTCGATGAGGCTGTCCGTCAACTCCTGCACACGGGGCGCGAATTCGGCGACCGTACGGGGAGTGAACGCCTTCGAGACCAGCCGCCGCAGCCGGGTGTGGTCCGGCGGGTCGATGTTGAGCAGATGCGTCATCAGCTCGGCCTTGCGCTCGCCCGGGATGCCCGTTCTGCCCCGGGCGTGCGCGGGCTCGTCGTGGTGCGCGGGGTTCTTGGAGAGCCGCTGGTCGGCGAGGGCCTGCCGGGCGTCCGCATACCGCGTCACCAGCCAGGCCTCGACCCCACTGGGGAGCGTGGTGCGGTGCACGGGGGCATGCTCCCGCAGCCAGCCGTAGGCGGGGTAGGGGTCGGTGGCGAACTCCCAGGTGAACATC
>NZ_JBJHPC010000655.1:0-3762 GCF_045257485.1 Streptomyces sp. YS-3
CTGGGAGGGCGGGTGGCCGTCGCCGTGTGCGATGTACGGGATCCGGAGGCGGTCGGTGCGGCGTTCGACCGGGCCGAACGCGAGGTCGGGGCGCCGGGTGTGCTCGTCACCAGTGCCGCCGCCAACTTTCCCTGCCCCGCCGAGGATCTCTCGCCCAACGCCTGGCGCGCGGTCGTGGACACCACCCTGACCGGCACCTGGTTCCCGACCCGCGAGTTCGGCCGCCGCCACCTCGCGGCCGGGACACCCGGTTCGGTGATCACGGTAGGGGCGTCGTACGCGTGGACGGGCGGGCCGGGGTTCGCCCACTCGGCGGCGGCGAAGGCCGGGGTCCGCAATCTCGTGGAGACGCTCGCGGTGGAGTGGGGGCCGTACGGCATCCAGGTCAACGGGCTGGTGCCGGGGCTCTTCCCGCACCCGGACATGCCCGAGTCCATCCGGGCCCGGCTGGACGCGGCGGCCGGGAGCGGTGAACTCGACGCCCGGCAGCCCGCGTTACGGGTCGGTCGGCCCCGGGAGCTCGGCTGGGCGGCGACCTTCCTGGCCTCCCCGTACGCCCGTTTCATCAGCGGCCACACCTTGGTGGTGGACGGCGCGAACTGGCAGCGCCGTAACGTGGTCGCCGCGCCGGTGACGCCCGTGCGGGAGCAGTTGGGGCGGGGGCCGTTCCTCGCCTGAGCCCCCTGAGCGTCACTTCCCTGTCATTTCCCTTCGAACGTCGGCGGGCGGCGCGCCGCCTTCGCCGTGTACCCCTCGCGGGCGTCCTCGGAGGTGAGGGTGAGGGCGGCGGCCAGGGCCGTACGGTCGAGAGCCTCGGCGAGCCCCGCGTCGGCGAAGGCGTCGATGTTCCGCTTGACCGCCCGCACGGCGAGCGGGGCGTTGGCCGCGATCTCGTCGGCGACGGCCCTCGCCCGGCTCTCCACCTCGTCGGCCGGGACGACCAGTTGGACCAGCCCGAGCCGTTCGGCGGTGGGCGCGTCGACACGGCGTCCGGTGAGCGCCAGGAGCTTCGCCCACCCCGCGCCCGCGTCCCTGGCGATCCGCAGGTCGCCGCCCGCGTCCACGGCGACCCCGATCCCCGTCTCGGGCAGCGCGAAGACGGCGTCCCGGGCGGCGATCCTGATGTCGGCCATCAGCGCGAGCTCGAAGCCGAAGCCGAGGCAGTACCCCTGGACGGCCGCGACCACGGGCTGCGGCAGCCGCGCGAACGCGGCGAAACGCTCGTGGACCCAGCGGATGCCCTCGTAGTAGCGGTGGGTGCGCTCGGCCGGGGAGCGGCCGGTGATGGCGCCGCCCGGCGCGGTGACGTCGATCCCGGCGCAGAAGGCCCGGCCCTCGGCGCGCAGCAGCACGGCACGGACGGTGTCGTCGAAGCGGATCCGGTCGGCGAGGACACCGAGCTGGCGGCTGGACTCCCAGCTCCAGCCGTTCAGCTTCTCGGGGCGGCACAGGGTGAGGACGGCGAGTCCCTGCCCGGTGACCTCCAGACGTATCCGCTCCTCGCCGTCCCGGATCTCCCGGTCGAGGGTGTCGATCACACCGGGACCCCCATCCCGTAGTGGAGCTGGGAACTGACGTCCCGTCAGGATAGGTGGAGGCGGGCACGAGCGGGAAGGTCCCGCCCGGCCCTGCCCCCTCCCCTATCGGGGGAAGAGCTCGAACGGCACCGCCGGGCGGCCTCCGAAGCGGGCGGCGGCGCGCTCGGCGTTGGCGGTCAGGAAGTTGCGGCAGTAGGTCTCGGGCTCCTCGTCCGTCAGCGCCTCGATGTAACTGCGGTGCTCCATGAGGGAGTCGACCGACCGCTCCAGTCCGGCGCTCGCGTCGACCGCGTGGGTCGGGGAGGCGGAACCGGCCACGGCCACCCACCGCACGCCGTTCCACGGCTCCAGGCCCTGCTCGGTCAGCTCGGGGAAGATCCAGCGGTTGCCGGCGTCCCCGGTCGCGTCGAGCGTGGCACGGCCGACCGCCCGGTGATCAGGCGTGTTCCAGACGACGCCGCCCCAGGTGTCCCGGTGGTTGAGCGTGATCACCAGCTCCGGGCGGTGGCGGCGGATGGCTGCCGCGATGTCCCGGCGCAGGCCGAGTCCGTACTCGATCACCCCGTCCCGGTGGTCGAGGAACTCCACCGTCGAGACGCCGACCACGGCCGCGCTCGCGCGCTGCTCCTGCTCGCGCAGCGCCCCGCACTTGACGGGCTCGATGCCGTCGATGCCCGCCTCGCCGCGACTGGCGAGCAGATAGGTGATCTCACGGCCCGCGTCGGTCCATCCGGCGATCGCGGCGGCGCACCCGTACTCCAGATCGTCCGGGTGGGCGACGACCGCGAGGGCGCGCTGCCAGTCGTCGGGCATCTCTTCCAACTGCTGCAACTCCGTTGTCATGGCGGCAGCTTACGAGGAGGCGCCGGCATCGCCGCGCCACGTCTCACCGCCACCCGTGGCTACGCCTCACCTCGTACGAGGGCGAGCAGCCGGTCCAGTACGCGGTCGCCGCCCGCCCGCAGGCCGTCGTGCTCGTACTCGTCGGTGACCCAGGTCCGCAGCCCCCGCACCGCGCGGGCGGTGGCGAGCGAGTGCGCGGTGTCGACGTACATGTCGTCGTGGTAGACGGCGGCGGCCACGGGCACCTCGTTGGCGGCGAGCGCGGCCGGGTCGTACAGCGGCGTCCAGTCGGTGCGAGCGGCCAGCAGCTCGGCGCTCTCGCGCAGCGGGCGCAGCGCGGGGTCGGTCTCGAAGTGCCAGGGGTGCACGGACTCGCCGGTGAACAGCACGGGCCCGTCCGAGGCGAGGGCCTTCTCGGCGGAGAACCGGGGGGACTCCGCGCGGACCCGCTCGGCGGACCAGCCGGTCGGGCTGCCGTCCTGGGCGTAGATCGCCTCGTGGAGGACCGCGTAGAGGGGGTGGGCGGCGAAGGAGAGGACCGCCTGCACGGCCTCCTGGAAGGCGTCGGAGAGCGCGGGCCCGGCGGCCGTGCGGACGAAGGCGTCTTCGAGGAGGTAGTGCAGCTGGTGGGCGCCGTCACCGCCGCCGAGGAGGATGCCGAGGGACTGGAAGGCCGCCGCCGTCAGTACGTATCCGCCGGGCAGCACGGCGGGTTCGACGAGCAGGTGCTCGGTGATCCGGCGCACCCGCTCGACGTCCTGCGGATAGCGGGCGTAGTACGCGGCGTTCTTGCGCTCGATGCGGGGGTGGGCCGCCCGGTACACCTCGTCGGCGTGGGCGTCCAGGGAGGGCAGCCCGCCGGTGATCAGGACGGCGGCGAGGCCCTCGGGCGCGGTGGAGAGGTAGTGCGTGGCGCAGAACCCGCCGAAGCTCTGGCCGAGGACGGTCCAGGGCGCGCCGCCGGTGAGGCGGCGGCGGATCAGCTCGCAGTCCCTGACGATGGAGTCGGCGCGGAAGTGCGTGAGGTAGTCGGCCTGTTCACGGGGGCCGCCGCGCAGCGGGAGGGTCTGGCGGTTGGCGGGGGTGGACAGGCCGGTGCCGCGCTGGTCGAGCAGGAGCACCCGGAAGTCGCGCAGCGCGCGCCCGAGCCAGGCCTGCCGCCCGATGAACCGCCGGGCGCCGAAGCCGGGACCGCCCTCCAGATAGAGCAGCCAGGGCAGCCGCTCCCGCTCGGCGGCGCGGCCGGTGGCGACGACCTCGCGCGCGTAGAGCTCGATCTGCTCGCCGTCGGGGCGGGCGTGGTCGAGCGGTACGGCGAAACGGTGGTCGAGGAGGACGGTCCCGGGCTGGCGGTAGGCGGGCGCGGTGGCGCCGGTGGTGG
>NZ_JBJHPC010000656.1:0-3747 GCF_045257485.1 Streptomyces sp. YS-3
GGGGGTCGGGGGTCGGGAGACGGGCGGGCGTACGCTGGGAGCCCCCGGCCCGTACGACGTGTCGGGTGGTTCGCGTTGCCCTCTCCCCGGGATGGAAGCCCTTCATGAGCCTGCACGGTCTGCTGAACGCGGTGGTACGGGACCCGGCGCTCGCCGAAGCGGTCGAGGCCGCCACCGACGGCCACCGGATGCATGTCGACCTCGTCGGCCCGCCCGCCGCGCGCCCCTTCGCGGTCGCCGCCCTGGCCCGCGAGAGCGGGCGCCCGGTGCTCGCGGTGACCGCGACCGGGCGCGAGGCGGAGGATCTGGCCGCGGCGCTGCGCTCCCTGCTGCCCGCGGACGAGGTGGCCGAGTTCCCGTCCTGGGAGACGCTGCCGCACGAGCGCCTCTCGCCCCGCAGCGACACGGTGGGCCGCCGGCTCGCCGTGCTGCGCCGCCTGGCGCATCCCCGGGACGACGATCCGGCGGCCGGCCCGGTCAGCGTGGTGGTCGCGCCGATCCGTTCCGTTCTGCAACCGCAGGTCAAAGGGCTGGGCGACCTGGAACCGGTGGCGCTGCGCACCGGGCAGTCGGCGGATCTGAACGAGATCGTGGCAGGCCTGGCCGCCGCCGCGTACTCGCGCGTGGAGCTGGTCGAGAAGCGCGGCGAGTTCGCGGTGCGGGGCGGCATCCTGGACGTCTTCCCGCCGACCGAGGAGCATCCGCTCCGGGTCGAGTTCTGGGGCGACGACGTCGAGGAGATCCGGTACTTCAAGATCGCCGACCAGCGGTCTCTCGAAGTCGCCGAGCACGGGCTCTGGGCGCCGCCCTGCCGCGAGCTGCTGCTCACCGACGAGGTGCGCCGCCGGGCCGCCGCCCTCGCCGAGCTCCACCCGGAGCTGGGCGAGCTGCTCGGCAAGATCGCCGAGGGCATCGCGGTCGAGGGCATGGAGTCCCTCGCGCCGGTCCTGGTCGACGAGATGGAGCTGCTGCTCGACGTGCTGCCCAAGGGCGCCATGGCGGTCGTCTGCGACCCGGAGCGGGTGCGCACCCGGGCGGGCGACCTGGTGGCGACCAGCCAGGAGTTCCTCCAGGCCTCGTGGGCGGCGACGGCCGGCGGCGGCGAGGCCCCGATCGACGTCGGCGCGGCCTCGCTGTGGGGCATCGCGGACGTCCGCGACCGGGCCCGCGAGCTCGGCATGATGTGGTGGACCGTCTCGCCCTTCGGGGCCGACGACACCGACCTGGACACGGCGGCCCCGGCCGATGACGCGGCGGGCACCCTCAAGCTCGGCATGCACGCGCCGGAGACCTACCGGGGCGACACCCAGCGGGCCCTCGCGGACACCAAGCAGTGGCTCGCGGACGGCTGGCGCGTGGTCTACGTCACCGAGGCGCACGGCCCGGCCGCCCGCACCGTGGAGGTCCTCGGCGGCGAGGGCATCGCCGCCCGCCTCGCCGTGCTGGACGCGAAGAAGGGCAGCCCGGCCGAGATCGCCCCCTCGGTGGTCCACGTCGCCTGCGGCGCCATCGACCACGGCTTCGTCGACACGGCCCTGCGCCTCGCCGTGCTCACCGAGACGGATCTGACCGGGCAGCGCACGGTCAGCAAGGACCTGGGCCGGATGCCGGCCCGCCGCCGCAAGACCATCGACCCGCTCACCCTGGAGGTGGGCGACTACATCGTGCACGAGCAGCACGGCGTGGGCCGCTATCTGGAGATGGTCCAGCGGACCGTCCAGGGCGCCACCCGCGAGTACCTGCTCGTGGAGTACGCCCCCGCCAAGCGCGGCCAGCCCGGCGACCGGCTCTACATCCCCACCGACCAGCTGGAGCAGGTCACCAAGTACGTCGGCGGCGAGGCCCCGACCCTGCACCGGCTCGGCGGCGCTGACTGGACCAAGACCAAGCAGCGGGCGAAGAAGGCGGTCAAGGAGATCGCCGCCGACCTCATCAAGCTGTACTCGGCGCGGATGGCCGCCCCCGGCCACGCCTTCGGCCCCGACACCCCCTGGCAGCGCGAACTGGAGGACGCCTTCCCGTACGTGGAGACGCCCGACCAGCTCTCCACGATCGCCGAGGTCAAGGAGGACATGGAGAAGACGGTCCCGATGGACCGGCTGATCTGCGGCGACGTCGGCTACGGCAAGACGGAGATCGCGGTCCGCGCGGCCTTCAAGGCGGTCCAGGACGGCAAGCAGGTCGCGGTGCTGGTCCCCACCACGCTCCTGGTCCAGCAGCACTACGGCACCTTCTCCGAGCGGTACGGCCAGTTCCCGGTGAACGTGAAGGCGCTGAGCCGCTTCCAGACCGACACCGAGGCGAAGGCGACCCTGGAGGGCCTGCGGGACGGCGCCGTCGACATCGTCATCGGCACCCACCGCCTCTTCTCCTCCGAGACCAAGTTCAAGGACCTCGGCCTGGTCATCGTCGACGAGGAGCAGCGCTTCGGCGTCGAGCACAAGGAGCAGCTGAAGAAGCTGCGCGCCAACGTGGACGTGCTGACGATGTCCGCCACCCCCATTCCCCGTACGTTGGAGATGGCGGTCACCGGCATCCGCGAGATGTCGACGATCACCACCCCGCCGGAGGAGCGCCACCCGGTGCTGACCTTCGTGGGGCCGTACGAGGAGAAGCAGATCGGCGCCGCGATCCGGCGCGAGCTGCTGCGCGAGGGCCAGGTCTTCTACATCCACAACCGGGTCGAGTCCATCGACCGGGCGGCGGCGCGGCTGCGCGAGATCGTGCCGGAGGCACGCATCCGCACCGCGCACGGGCAGATGGGCGAGTCCGAGCTGGAGCAGGTCGTCGTGGACTTCTGGGAGAAGAAGTTCGACGTGCTCGTCTCGACCACCATCGTCGAGTCCGGTATCGACATCTCCAACGCCAACACCCTCATCGTCGAGCGCGGCGACAACTTCGGCCTCTCCCAGCTCCACCAGTTGCGCGGCCGGGTCGGCCGTGGCCGCGACCGCGGGTACGCCTACTTCCTCTACCCGCCGGAGAAGCCGCTCACCGAGACCGCCCACGAGCGCCTGGCGACCATCGCCCAGCACACCGAGATGGGCGCGGGCATGTACGTGGCAATGAAGGACCTGGAGATCCGCGGCGCGGGCAACCTGCTCGGCGGCGAGCAGTCCGGGCACATCGCGGGCGTCGGCTTCGACCTGTACGTACGGATGGTGGGCGAGGCCGTGGCGGACTACCGGGCGCAGCTGGAGGGCGGGGCGCAGGAGGAGGCTCCGCTGGAGGTCAAGATCGAGCTGCCGGTGGACGCGCACGTCCCGCACGACTACGCGCCGGGCGAGCGGCTGCGCCTCCAGGCCTACCGGGCGATCGCCGCGGCCAACTCCGAGGAGGACATCCGGGCCGTCCGCGAGGAGCTCACCGACCGGTACGGCAAGCTGCCCGAGCCGGTGGAGAACCTGCTGCTCGTGGCCGGGCTGCGGATGCTGGCGCGGGCCTGCGGGGTCGGCGAGATCGTGCTCCAGGGCGCCAACATCCGCTTCGCGCCGGTGGAGCTGCGCGAGTCCCAGGAGCTGCGTCTGAAGCGGCTCCACCCGCGTACGGTCATCAAGGCGCCCACCCGGCAGATCCTGGTGCCGCGCCCGACGGCGGGCAGGATCGGCGGCAAGCCGGTGGTGGGCCGCGAACTGCTGGCGTGGACGGGCGAGTTCCTCACCACGATCCTGGGGTCGTGAGCCGGGCCCGGCGGCCGTAGGGGGCCACGCGGGCGGCGCCGCCGGGCCCGGCTCACGACCCCAGGAT
>NZ_JBJHPC010000657.1:0-3745 GCF_045257485.1 Streptomyces sp. YS-3
CCCCGCGCACCACCCCAAGCCGGCCCATCCGCACACCCCGGGCCACACCACACCGTCCGGCGACCACACCCCCACGGGTGACGACAAACCGTCCGAGCACGGCTGGCCGCCGGAGCAGAACACACCCCCCGAGCACGGCACGCCGCCGCACCCCGGCAAGCCCCCGCAGATGGCGCAGACCGGCAGTGACCGGCTTCCGCTCTTCATCGGCGCGGCCGGCGGAACCCTGCTGATCACCGGTGGAGCGGTGGTGGCGCTGGGCCGGCGCGTGGCCCGGCATCAGCAGACGCAGTAAACCTCCGTTACTTCTGCACGCCGGGCGCGTTTAGCCATGACAACTGCGGTTCGCGGTGGCCGATGGCCCTCGGGAGCCCTGAAGCGTTGGAACAAACAAGGAGAACTTGATGTCTCGTATCGCGAAGACCGTCGCCGTCCTCGCCGGAACGGGTGCGGTGGCGCTGAGCGGTGCCGGCATGGCCACGGCCGACGCGGGGGCGCACGGCGTAGCGTCGAACTCCCCGGGTGTGCTGTCCGGCAACCTGCTCCAGGTCCCGGTCCACGTGCCGGTCAACCTCTGCGGCAACACCATCAATGTGATCGGCCTGCTGAACCCGGTGTTCGGCAACCACTGCGAGAACGAGAGCGGCCACCACGACAAGCACGGCGGCAGCTACGGCCACGGCCACTGAGCCAGCCCGTCCTCGACGGCTCGGTCCAGACGCGGACGGCCCCCGGGTTCTCCCGGGGGCCGTCCGTGTGTCCGCGGCGCGGCGGGCGCCGCGCGCCGGGCCTCAGTCCGCGTACTTGTAGATCTTGCTGTGGTCCAGCAGCGCCGCCGGGGTGGTGTGCCACGGCGGCATCCGCTCGCTGAGGGCCGCCACCCGTCCGCGCTGGGGGTCGTCGGAGCCGAGCGGCCGGGCGGGGCGGTAGCCCGACTTGGGGTGGCGGGCCTGCCAGCGCGACCAGATGAGGTCGACGAAGGCGTGGTGCAGCCAGAACACCGGGTCGTTGACGGCCCCGCCGCCGATCATGGTGCCGCCGATCCAGCGGTGGACGCGGTTGTGGGTGCGCATGGTGTCGGTGCGCGAGCCGTCCGTCCAGCCCTCCATCTTGTTGCGGAAGCCGGTGGGGCTCAGCGAGTTCCACGGCTCGACGTCGTAGACGGAGTCGGCGAGCGCCCGGTTGAGGTCGGCGCGCGGCGGCAGTTCCATCCGGCCGCCGCGGCCGTGGGCGTTGCCGAGGTTGCGGGTGAGGAAGGGGTCCTCGGTCACCCCGGTCTCGATGCTCCAGGCGCCGTGCCGGTAGGCGAACGGCCCGGTCATCACCTGGAGGTCGTCGCCGCGCCCGGTACCGCCCATGAAGTCCTCGGCCCACAGCGACGACGAGGGCGAGTTGTCGCGCGTCCAGTCCCAGTACGGGACGGTCACCCGCGGGTTGACCGTGCGCAGCTCGCGCTCGAAGTCCAGCAGGAAGCGGCGGTGCCAGGGCAGGAAGGAGGGCGCCATATGGGCGACGCGCAGCCCCTCGTCCCCGTCGCCGACGAAGTACTCGATGTGCGTGCGCACGAACCGGTCGTACCTGCCCCGGCGCTTGAGCTCCAGGACAGCGTTGACGAAGGCCCTCTTCTCGGCCTTCGTGAGGTTCTTCTGGTTCTTGCGGATGTACACCATGCGGGTTGTCTCACCTGGCCTGTCGGGTGCGGGCGTCACTTGCCGTGGAGCGGGGTCTCGGCCAGGCGGGCGGACCCCAGGACGTCGACGGCGGCCCGGACGGCCTCCAGCGGCGTGGCGTAGGAGGTGTAGTGGTCCATCGCGCTGATGTACGTGCCGTCCGCGCGGCGCATCAGATGCAGCCGGCGGCCGTCGATGAGCGCCTCGAACCCCGCCCCGGCGGCGCTGGTGCCGCCGGGGCCGGCGTGCGGGAGCACCGCGAGGGTGCCGGGCGGGCGCTCGGGCAGATGGCCCGTCGCCGCTGCGGCCGTCTGCGCGTGTACGTCGGCGAGGACGGTGCGGCCCTGGATGCGCCGGCCGCGGTAGTTCTCGTCGAAGGCCGCGGGCAGACCGCTGGGCGCGGTGGGTCCCTCGTCGTCGGTGCCGGTCCAGGGCGCGGCCGGGTCGGCCGGTTCGGCCCCGGCGCTGGGGGCCGCGTCGATCCGGGCGAGGGTGCCGCCGGTGAAGCTGACGACCGTCAGGGTGAAAAGCCCGCGCAGCACGCCGCGCCGGCTGGAGGCGGGGCCGCTCCACCGGGGACGGCCGGGCCGGAGCATGCCGGGGCGCCGCCTGGGTACCGGCTCTTCGGTGGTCACACGGTCTCCGTTCCGCCCGGGGCCGACCAGGTGCGTACGGGCCGGGGGCTGATCATTTACAAGGGGGGCATTCGGGACAACGAGACCGGCCGGAAACCGTTCCGGTCGAGTTTGATCAATTGACGTCGGATCCGGCGATCGGCCGTGACGTCCGGGGCGTCCGGTCGTTGGTGCGGGTAGGGCAGAGGAGAATGAACGCCTGCTGGGGTCCCGGAGGTCATCACACTTCCGGGGCCTTGGTTTTTTCCCGGCCGCGCCCGGGCCTCGACGGGCGGAGGGGCTGTCTTCTGACGGGCCGACAGCCGCCGACACTCACTTGCAGTAGCCGCCCGCTCGCTCAGCGCGACAAGTGCGCATGATCGGATTAGCGTCCTAGGTGTCCGTGTTCACCACCTCAGGAGACACCGAAAATGACGTTTCGTCAGATAGCTGTAGTCGCCGCCCTGTCCGCCGCGGCGATCCTCCCGGTCGCCGGCGCCGCCCAGGCAGCGCCCCAGACGGCCCGTACCCCGGCATCGGCGGCACTTTCGTGCGGGTACGGCGAGAAATGCAAGGACGACGACCACCGGGACCACGGCCGCTACGACAACGGTGGCAGCTACGGTCACGAGGGCCGTTACGACCACGACGGCCGTAACGACCACAACGGCCGTAACGACCACTACGGTCGTTACGACCACGACGGCGGTAACGACCACCGCCAGCACGTGGGTCTCCTCGGTGTGCTGGGGTGGCTGCTCTAGCTCCCAGCAGGTCGGCACATGAGAACGGCGTGTGCCGCGGACTCCCCGTCCGCGGCACACGCCGTTTCCTTACGCCCTCGGCGCGCTCCCCGTTCGGACGCCCCGGCTACCCGCGCAGACGGCTGACGGGCAGGACACAGTGGCCCGCGCCGGTGAGCGTCTGCTCGTCGCCGACGAAGGCCCGCATCATCTGCTCGGTGAGCGGTGTGCCGGGCACCGCCTCGGGCCAGGCGCGGGTCGCGAAGATGAAGTGCGCGGCGCCCTCGGCCTGGGCGGCGTCCATCCACTCGGGCGGGGTGACGCACTGGACGTTGAGCTGAGGCATCGTCAGGGTCACCTGGCCGCCCTCCAGAAGGAGCGTGAGCGGCAGCCGCGCGCCCTGGGAGGCGTCGTTGACGGTCCCGGCCGGCATGCCGATTCCCTCCAACAGCTCCCGGGCGGCGGACTCGGCGCCCTCGGCGCCGCCCTCGCCGTCCCCGAGCGGATACACCATCAGGAAGGCCACGTCGCGGTCCTCCTCGAAGTGCGGGCCGCTCCATGCGAGCAGGGCGAGCGTGCCCAACCGGGCGGTCCTGGACGGGCTGAGGGCACTGGAAGTCGAGGTCATGCCGGGACTCTAGCGACATCGGGGAGAGACCAGGAGCAAAGGCCACTCGTTAGGGCGAATCGGATTGCACCGCCCCGGACCCGCCGCCCC
>NZ_JBJHPC010000658.1:0-3738 GCF_045257485.1 Streptomyces sp. YS-3
ACCCCGTACCTCCCCTTAGCGTGATGAAGGGCGCGTATCCCCTCGTAAGGAGACGTACGCCATGGGACGTCACACCAAGGACGCCGTCGAAGAGAGCAGGGCGGAGCGCATCGCCGCCGCTYCGGCACCGGAGGAGAGTGCCGGAGCGGCGGCGGGGGCGAGTCCCGGCGAGCCGCCCCGGCGCGGTGCGGGCGCGGCCACGGCCGCCGCCGCTGCCGCCGGGCGCGCCGGCCACCAGGGCGCCGCCCATGAACACCGCTGGCTGGTCCTCGCCGTCATCGGTCTCGCCCAGCTCATGGTGGTGCTCGACGCCACCATCGTGAACATCGCTCTGCCCTCCGCGCAGAGCGATCTCGGCTTCAGCGACGGCAACCGTCAGTGGATCGTCACCGCGTACGCCCTCGCCTTCGGCTCGCTGCTGCTGCTCGGCGGGCGCGTCGCGGACCTCGTGGGCCGCAAGGCCGTCTTCCTGACCGGCCTGGTGGGCTTCGCGGTGGCCTCCGCGATCGGCGGCGCCGCGCCCAGCTTCACCGTGCTGGTCCTCGCCCGCGCCCTCCAGGGCGTCTTCGGCGCGCTGCTCGCGCCGGCCGCGCTCTCCCTGCTCACCACGACGTTCACCGACCCGAAGGAGCGCGCCAAGGCCTTCGGGATCTACGGCGCGATCGCGGGCACCGGCGGCGCGGTGGGTCTGCTGCTCGGCGGTCTGCTCACCGAGTACCTCAACTGGCGCTGGTGCCTGTACGTGAACCTGATCTTCGCGGCCATCGCCTTCCTCGGCGCCCTGCGGCTGCTGCACCCGGGAGCCCCGGCCGACCGTCCCAAGCTCGACATCCCCGGCACGCTCCTCGTCTCGGCGGGCCTGTTCTGCATCGTCTTCGGTTTCTCCAACGCCGAGAAGCACTCCTGGAGTTCCCCGCAGACCTGGGGCTTCCTGGCGGCGGGTGGCGTCCTGCTGGTGGCCTTCGTCCTGTGGCAGCGGCGCGCCGCCCACCCGCTGCTGCCGTTGCGTGTCGTCCTCGACCGGGACCGGGGCGCCTCGTTCCTGGCGATGTTCATCTCCGGTGCCGGGATGTTCGGGGTGTTCCTCTTCCTCACGTACTACCTGCAACAGGTGCTGCGCTACTCGCCGGTGAAGACCGGACTCGCCTTCATCCCCATGGTCGTGATCATGATCGCGTCCTCGGTGATCGCGCAGAACCGGTTCGTGCCCCGCCTGGGCGCCAAACCGATCGTGCCGCTGGGCATGGGGCTCGGCGCGGCGGGGCTGGTGTGGATGACGGCGCTGGACGTGGACAGTACGTACGCGCCGCACGTACTGCCGCCGCTGCTGGTGATGGGCTGCGGCATGGGCCTGATCTTCGCCCCGGCGATGAACCTGGCCACGGCCGGGGTCGCCGCCCACGACGCGGGCGTGGCCTCCGCGATGGTCAACACCAGCCAGCAGGTGGGCGGTTCGGTGGGCACCTCGCTCCTGAACACCCTGGCCACCAGCGCCGCCACCCACTACCTGGTCGGCAGGCGGCCGACGCCGCAGGTCCTCGCCAAGGCCCAGCTGCACAGCTACGCCACCGCCTACTGGTGGTCGGCCGGCTTCTTCGCCCTCGGCCTGCTGGTCACCGTGATCCTCTACCGCAAGGGCCCGCCCCGGCCACCCCCGACGGACGGCGCGGACGCGGGCCCGATCCACATGTGACGGCGACGCCCCGGAAGCTCGGAACAGCCCGGGGCGCCCGGGGCGCCCGGGGCGCCCGGGCCCCTGAGCCACCGGGGTGCCCGGCGGGTCAGACGAACAGGAACGCCGTCGCCGTCGCCGCCCCCAGCGCCGTGCCCGCCACCGTCTGGGCCACCGTGTGGTAGCTCAGGGCCACCCGCGACCAGCACACGGCGATGGTCAGCGCGTAGGCGAGCAGCCACAGGGGCTGGTGCGTGACGGCGGCGAGGAGCGCCACCACCGCCGACGCGACGGACGCGTCCACCGAGATCTTCCAGACCGTGTTCACCGCGAGCAGCCCGATCGTCATCACCCACAGCGCGAGCATCGACGCGAGGATGCCGAGGGGTGCGTTCCCGAGGACCATGACCAGCGAGCCGGTGCCGATCGAGCCGAGGATGACGAAGAAGATCGGCGCCCGTTTCGTACGGTCGACGACGTGCCGGTCGCCCCAGGTGCCGCGCCCGCGCTCCCACTCGATGTACCCGGCCGGGATCAGCCCCGCGCACAGCGCGCCCAGGAAACCCCACAGCAGCCCGGTCCAGTCGCCCGCCGCAGCGAAACCGATGCCGAGCATGCCGGCGAGCAGGCAGTTGCGGGGCTGGAGGACGTTGGTGACGGCGAGGGCGACGGGCCGCCGGGTCGGGTCGTCGAGACCGCCGGTGCGGGTCTCGGTGGGGCGGTTCTCGGTGGTGCTGGTCACGCGGTGGTCTCCCGGGCCTCGGTCCGCGCCGACGCCAGGACCTCGCGGGCCCGGCCGTGCGGAATCGTCTGGTACGCGGCGGCCACCCGTACCAGCCAGGCGACCTCGCCGTCCTGGTCGGTGGCGTGCTGCGGCTCGATGGCGGCGGCGCGGCCGGCCGGGGCGCCCTCGGCCTTGGCGGCGAGGGCCGCCTTGATCCAGTACGCGTCGGCGAGCGGCCCGGCGGCCTCGGGCCCGGCGGCCTCGCTCCCGGTCGCCTCGGCCCCAACCCTCTCGCTCCCCATCCCCTCGCTCCCCGCGGCCCGCTTGGCGGCCTCCAGGAGCTCGTCCGGCACGTAGTGGCGCAGCTTCTCCACCGCGTCCGCGATGTCCGCGGCCCACCGGTCGATCCGCAGGTCGGCCGGGGCGTCGAAGCGCGTCAGCTCCCGTACCAGGGACCTGGGCGGCTCGAACGGCTGGTCCGGGAAGGCCGTCATCAGCTCGTACCAGAGCGGGTGCAGCCGCGCCTGTGCCCGCCACAGCCGCACCCGTCGCCAGCCCTTGCTGAAGGCCGGGATGGACGCGCCCAGCGCGAAGAACGCGAACAGCACGATCTGCGAGGCCTCGGTGATCTCGTCGAATTCCAGCGCGAACGACTTGCTCGGCTGATCAACCACGCTCACCCACAGGAACAGCGTCCGGCTGACGGTGTAGGCGACGCCGATGAACATGGCGAACGTCATCATGCCGAGCCCCAGGCGCAGATGGCGCACCTTGGCGTTGCCGGTGGCCAGCGCCCACTGGTAGGCGCAGACGGCCGAGGATGCGCCCAAGTACAGGTAGAACACGCTCATGTACAGCGTCGCGCCCCACTGGCCGGCGTGGTCCGAGACGAACCGGTCGGAGGGCACGGACCGGTCGACGACCGTGAAGAACAGCACGGTCAGCAGGACCAGCGTGGCCGCCGACGCCTTGGCGGCGACCCGCTGCACGTTCCGCGCGAACCGCACATGGCGGGGGACGGCGCCCTCGTCCGGGAAGTGGCCGTAGATCGCCACGATGTAGCTGAGGATGGCCAGGATCGCGATGGTGGCGGTGTAGTGCTTGATGAGGACGGCGAGGTCGGTGACCTCGCTGTCGTTGAGCGTGATGCGTACGAACTTGGTCTTGGTCCACAGGGCGACGGCGAACCCGGCGTAGCAGCCCCACAGGGCGCGTCGGCGCTTGTCCTCCTCGTCGCCCCAAAGGGCGGCTGGCATACGCCACAGGGCGACGGCGGTCATCAGCGCGGCTATGAGGTAGCCGGCGAGGTCGAGGGGGCTCACGGGTTCCTTCGTGGGGGGAC
>NZ_JBJHPC010000659.1:0-3736 GCF_045257485.1 Streptomyces sp. YS-3
GAGGCGGGGCGGGCGCTGCTGCCCGGCCCGCTGATCGCCACGCATCTGGCGGCGGGCCTGGTGGCCGGGGCGGCCGAGGGCACGGCCGTGGTGACCGGGCCCGACGGCGGCCTGGTGGAGTGGCTGGCGGAGGCCGACGTGGTCCGGGGAGACGTCACCGGCGCCGAGCCCGTCCGCTCGGCCGACCCGCTCACCCCGCTGCACCGCGTCCGCAGCGCCGGGGAAGTCTGGGACGCCGGGGGCACCGGGACGCCGGAGCGGGCGTTGCTGAGCGCCGCCGAGCAGATGGGCAGCGCGGGCCGCAGCACGGCGCTCGCGGTCCAACATGCCCGGACGCGCGAGCAGTTCGGGCAGCCCATCGGGGCCTTCCAGGCGGTGAAGCACCTGTGCGCGGAGATGCTGGTCCGCACGGAGGTGGCCCGCGCCGCCGTCTACGCGGCGGCCGTCACCGGCGACCCGGTGGAGATCGCGGGCGCCAAGCTGCTGGCCGACGAGGCGGCGGTGCGGTGCGCCCGGGACTGCCTCCAGGTCCACGGCGGGATGGGCTTCACCTGGGAGGCGGAGGTCCACCTCCATCTGAAGCGCGCGTGGCTGCGGTGCGCGCGGTGGCCGACCGCGCGGCAGGCACGGGAGCTCCAGGCGGCGGCGCTGGCGCAGGCGATGTGAGACGGGCCCCGGCGGCCCGGGACGGGACCGGCGGCGAGGCGTTGGCCGGAGCGTGATGAAGCGTCACCGTGCGTCGATACCGGGTTGTGTCCTTACGGGGACTCGTCACACCCCGGAGTCGGGGCCGCCCTCGGGTACCCTCCGTGGGGTGCGATCCCTCAGGTATCCCGCGCGCCCCTGTTCGACCCCCCGCAATGTGCGTCGCACAGTATGCACTACGCGTACTCCTTCGCGCTGGAATATGCCTGAAGCGCTTGTTGCGGTGACTGTACGTCAACCATGCTGTCTCGTAAGGAAATCACGTTCCGTGAGCTTGTCGAGGCGCGAGGCGATGTGTCCGCCGGTTCGGATGGTGTGAGCGGTGCAGGTGCTTCAGGTTCAGTTGGAGGTCGGAGCCGACCCCGCCGAGGTGGGACGCGCTCGCAGATGGGCCCGCTCACGGCTGGCCGGGTGCGGGATACGGCTGGACGAGCCGCTCGCCGAGACCCTGATCCTGCTGATCTCCGAGCTCGTCACCAACGCGGTGGTGCACACCGGCTGCCCCGCCGTGCTCCGGATGCTGTTCGGCCCCGTCGACGGGCCGGCCGACGGCGGTACGGTCCGGGTCGAGGTGGCCGACAGCAGCGCGTGCGCCCCCAGGCCGCGCCACGCGGACGGGGACGACACCAACGGCCGGGGCCTGGAGCTGGTCGACGGCCTCGCCGACCGCTGGGGCTGGCAGGCCGAGGGTGCCGGCAAGTCGATCTGGTGCGAGGTGGACCGCTGTTGCGACGGGGGCGCGCCGGAGCGTACGGGCGGGGCGTTCGAGCCGGGCGCGTATGAGCCGTCGTGCGCTGTCACAAATCGGGCATAAAAGGCAAAGCTTTCACTAGGTGTTGACGCGCCGTGGCGGCCTGATCACCCTTGGATGAGCGATTCGTCGCGAGGGGACGCCGAGGGCGCGGACCGGCCCCCGGTCCGTTCCGGAGCCGGTCCTGGTTCTCCTCGGCGAGTGCGGGTCGTGGCTCGGCGTGGGCTCAGGGCAAAGCTCCTCCAGGGCGTGAGGAGCGGGCGAGCACGCCGTAGCCGGGTGGCGGCCCGCCGTGCCGTGCTCGGGGTGCGCATGACGCGCCGCCACCCTCGGATGGAGCGGACGGAGTGGGCGATCCGGGGCGCGGACTCCTCGTGCGTCCCGGCGTGGAGCGGCGTGTGACACGCCCCTACAGCACGGCGACCGGCGCGACCGGGGTCCCCGTGGCGCCCACGAACGGCTCGGGCATCGCCGAGAGCCAGAACGCGTACCGCCGTTCTTGCGCACAGGCTGTGGACAACTCCTCCAGATTCCAGTTCTGGCCCTGGAGCATCCCCATTTCGACCAGATCCAGCGCGTGCACCGCCAGCCACAGGTTCTCGATCTCCGGCGGGAAGATCTCGAAGGTCAGCGTGTCATTGGCGACGGCCGCGACATCGCGCGCGTGGAACCACTCGGGCGTACGCAGCGACAGGCCCGGCGAGGGGAAGCCGTAGGCGTGCCGGTCGCCGCCGAGGCAGAGCTGGATCTGCCCCGTCCGTACGAGCACGATGTCGCCCGCGCGGACCGTGACCCGGCCCAGCTCCTCGGCGGCCGACAGGTCCTCGGGGGTGACGGCGTGCCCGCCGGGCAGCCGGTCCACGCCGTGGACGCGGGCCACGTCCAGCAGCACCCCGCGCGAGACGAGGTGGCGGGACTTGTCGATGCCGCTGAACTCGGCGCCGCCGTGGGCGGTGATGGTGGTGGCGGGGCGGCCGTTGTAGATGCGGCCGGAGTGCGAGACATGGGTCAGCGCGTCCCAGTGGGTGGCGGCCTGGAGCCCGAGGGTCACGGTGTCGTCGCTGGTGGCGACGGTGCCCGGGCCGAAGATCTCCTGGTTGATCTGCACCATGGTGTGCAGCGGGTTGACCCGGCCGGGGATCAGGCCGGTCTGGACGCCGTTCTGCTCCAGGGGCAGGGCGAGGGGGATGCGGCGGCCGGTGCGGACGGTGGCGGCGGCCTCCCGTACGACCTCGTCCGTCACGAGGTTGAGCGTCCCGATCTCGTCGTCCGGGCCCCAACGCCCCCAGTTGTTCACGCGTTTGGCGATCTCGTGGAACTCCGGCGGCAGCGCGGAGCCGGCGTGCGTGGCTGACGTCGCGGACATGTGGGCCCTCCCTGGGTCTTGTCTTCCGGTGGCTGCGGGGCCATAAAATCTAACGGTCCGTCAGAAACCGCGGGAAGGGGCCGGGCGTGGGGAACTTCTTGGCAGGCAAGGTGGTCGCCGTGACCGGTGCGGGGCGCGGAATCGGCCGGGCCGTGGCGCTCGCGGCGGCGGCCCAGGGCGCCAGAGTCGTCGTCAACGACTACGGCGTCTCCATCGACGGCGCCTCGCCCAGCAGCGGGGTCGCGGACGCGGTGGTCAAGGAGATCGAGGCGGCCGGCGGTGAGGCGGTGGCCGTCGCCGACGACATCTCGACCATGGAGGGCGGCCGGCGGATCGTCGACACCGCGCTGACCCGGTGGGGCCGGGTGGACGGAGTGGTGTGCGTCGCGGGCATTCTGCGCGAGCGGATGCTCTTCAACATGACGGAGGAGGAGTGGGACCCGGTGGTGGCCACCCACCTCAAGGGCACCTTCACCGTGTTCCGGGCGGCCTCGGCGGTGATGCGCCGGCAAGGCACGGGCACGCTGATCGGCTTCACCAGCGGCAACCACCAGGGCAGTGTGGCGCAGGCCAACTACAGCGCGGCCAAGGGCGGTGTGATCTCCCTGGTCCGCAGCGCGGCGCTCGGTCTGCACAAGTACGGCGTCACGGCCAACGCGGTCGCGCCGGTGGCGCGTACGCGGATGTCCGCCAACGTGCCCATGGAGCTGACGGAGATCGGCGAGCCGGAGGACGTGGCGGCGTTCGTGGTCTACCTCCTCAGCGACCGGGCCCGCGAGGCGGGGGTCACCGGGCAGGTCTACACGGTCGCCGGCCCCAAGATCGCGGTCTGGGCGCAGCCGCGGGAGCTGCGGGCGGGGTACGTCACGGGGGGTGCGTGGACGCCGGAGCGGATCGCGGAGTTCCTGCCGGGG
>NZ_JBJHPC010000660.1:0-3736 GCF_045257485.1 Streptomyces sp. YS-3
GCGCCGGCCCCCGTACGCTCCCCCCTGATCCCCGTACTCCGGCGGCTGCCACCGCCGGGCCAGACCTTCAGGCCACCAGCTCGCCGAAGGACTCCTCCTCGTCACGGCCGAAGGCGAGGACGTCGTCCTCGCGCAGCCGGCGGAGCGACCGCCAGATGCTGGACTTCACCGTGCCGACACTGATGTCGAGTATGTCCGCGATCTCCGGGTCGGTGCGGCCCTCGTAGTACCGCAGGACCAGCATCGTGCGCTGGAGTTCGGGCAGTCGTGCCAGCGCCTGCCAGAGCACCGCGCGCAGCTCCGTGCCGCGCATCGCGTCCGTGTCGCCCGCCGTCTCCGGCAGCTCCTCGGTCGGGTACTCGTTCAGCTTGCGGCGGCGCCACGCGCTGATGTGCAGGTTGGTCATGGTGCGGCGGAGGTAGCCCCCGACCGCGGCCTTGTCGCTGATCCGGTCCCAGGCCCGGTAGGTCGAGAACAGCGCGCTCTGCAGCAGGTCCTCGGCCTCGAACCGGTCTCCGGTCAGGTGGTAGGCGGTGGCGTACAGGGAGGCCCGGCGCTCCTGCACATAGGCCGTGAACGCCGCTTCGGCATCCGCGGCCCCGGAGGCGGAACGCTCCCCCGTGGTCTCCCCGTACGCCGCATCCCCGCCGGTCCCCGCGCCGGTGAAGGGCGAGGTCGGTACCGCGTCGAGCACCGTCATGTACGACTGGTGCTGACGCCCGGTGCCGCGAGCGCACCCCCGTCCGCTCACGGCACCGGACTTCTCGCTCCGCACGACGTCGTGGAGACGCGTGACAACTGCGCTTGAGGTGGTGCTGTGCAGAGTGTTCATCTCGCGCCCCCCGTCGGTGGAGTCTTGTTCCGGTCGGTACGAGGAAGACTCTGCCGGGCCAGTTTCATCGCGGTGTCCGACGACTGTCACAGGCCTGTCACAGCGGGCCGGGTGTGGGGGAAAGGGGGTGATGTCCACGGAAGGTCGAACTCCGCTCCCCCATGGGTCAGAATGACCTCCGTGCCTTTCCTGTTGCTGATCGAGGACGACGACGCCATCCGCACGGCGCTCGAACTCTCCCTGTCCCGCCAGGGCCACCGTGTGGCCACCGCGGCGACGGGAGAGGACGGCCTGAAGCTGCTCCGTGAGCAGCGGCCCGATCTGGTCGTGCTGGACGTCATGCTGCCCGGGATCGACGGCTTCGAGGTGTGCCGCCGTATCCGGCGCACCGACCAGCTGCCGATCATTCTGCTGACCGCGCGCAGCGACGACATCGACGTGGTCGTGGGTTTGGAGTCCGGCGCCGACGACTACGTGGTCAAGCCGGTGCAGGGACGGGTGCTGGACGCCCGGATCCGGGCGGTGCTGCGGCGCGGCGAGCGCGAGGCCACCGACTCCGCGACCTTCGGCAACGTGGTGATCGACCGGGCCGCGATGACGGTCACCAAGAACGGCGAGGACCTGCAGCTGACGCCCACCGAGCTGCGCCTGCTCCTGGAGCTGAGCCGCCGCCCCGGGCAGGCGCTCTCCCGCCAGCAGTTGCTGCGCCTGGTGTGGGAGCACGACTACCTGGGCGACTCCCGTCTGGTCGACGCGTGTGTGCAGCGGCTGCGGGCCAAGGTCGAGGACGTACCGTCGTCGCCCTCGCTGATCCGCACGGTGCGCGGGGTCGGCTACCGCCTCGACACCCCGTCCTGACCCCGCCTGCGCGGGCGAACCCAAGAAAGCAGCGATTCGGAACGTGAAGAAGGCGATACTCGCCGGCCTCCGCTGGACCAGTCTGCGTCTGCGTCTGGTCGTCGTGTTCGCGCTGGTCGCGCTGACCGCCGCCGTCTCCGCGTCGGGGATCGCGTACTGGCTCAACCGGGAGGCCGTGCTCGTACGGACCCAGGACGCGGCGCTCGGCGACTTCCGGCAGGAGATGCAGAACCGGGCGGCCTCGCTGCCGCTGCGGCCCACCGCCCACGATCTGCAGACCACGGCCCAGCAGATGGCGGCGAGCAGCCGCTCCGGCTACCACGTCAGCTCCGGGTACCAGGTGCTCCTGGTGGACCAGCGCGACCCGGGCAAGCCGATCGTGGGGGCGTCCGACGTGGACCGCTTCACCCTCGACGACGTGCCGGCCTCGCTCCAGGAGGCGGTGGACAAGAAGCAGAAGGTCACCGACAGCAACTCCTATCCGTACCACCTGTTCTGGCAGCGCAGGACCCTGCGCGGCAAGCCGTACCTGGTGGGCGGGACGAAGATCATCGGTGGCGGGGCGACCGGGTACATGCTCGCCTCGCTCGACCAGGAGCGGCAGGACCTCAACTCGCTGGCCTGGTCGCTCGGCATCGCCACCGGGCTCGCGCTGCTCGGCTCCGCGCTGCTCGCGCAGGCCGCCGCGACGACCGTGCTGCGGCCGGTGCAGCGGCTCGGCGACGCGGCCCGCCAGCTCGGCGAGGGCAAGCTCGACACCCGGCTGCGGGTCTCGGGCACGGACGAACTGGCCGATCTTTCGCGGACGTTCAACAAGACGGCCGAGAGCCTGGAGAAGAAGGTCAGCGACATGAGCGCGCGGGAGGAGGCGAGCCGGCGGTTCGTGGCGGACATGTCGCACGAGCTGCGGACGCCGCTGACCGCGCTGACGGCCGTCACCGAGGTCCTGGAGGACGAGGCGGACAGCCTCGACCCGATGATCGCGCCCGCCGTGCAGCTGGTGGTCTCCGAGACGCGCCGGCTCAACGTCCTGGTCGAGAACCTGATGGAGGTCACGCGCTTCGACGCCGGTACGGCCCGGCTCGTCCTCGACAACGTCGAGATCGCCGACCAGATCACCGCGTGCATCGACGCGCGGGCCTGGCTGGACGCGGTGGACCTGGACGCCGAACGCGGCATCATGGCGCGGCTCGACCCGCGCCGCCTGGACGTGATCCTGGCCAACCTGATCGGGAACGCGCTCAAGCACGGCGGCTCTCCGGTACGGGTGTCGGTGCGGGTGGAGGGCGAGGAACTGGTGATCGCGGTACGGGACCACGGGCCCGGCATCCCTGAGGAGGTGCTGCCGCACGTGTTCGACCGCTTCTACAAGGCGAGCGCGTCCCGGCCGCGGTCGGAGGGCAGCGGTCTCGGCCTGTCCATCGCGATGGAGAACGCCCACATCCACGGCGGTGACATCACCGCCGAGAACTCGCCCGAGGGCGGGGCGGTGTTCGTGCTGCGGCTGCCGCGGGACGGGGGTGAGGAGGCGTGAGGCGGCTTCTCGGCGGGGCGCTGGCCCTCCTCGCGCTCGGCACCGCCGCCACGGGGTGCGGCATCCGGCCCACCGCCGTCCCGGTGGACGCCGGGCCCGCGCCCTCGCGGGTGCCCTGCGAGGTGCCGGGGAACCCCGACAACCCGGAGAACCCCGTCTCCCCGCAGTTCGAGGGCGTGACGGTCCGGGTCTACCTGGTGTGCGGGGCGCAGCTGGTGTCGGCCGAGCGGTCGGTGCGGATCCCCGAGGGCCGGGCCTCGGCCGACCGCCTCCGGTTCGCGCAGGCGCTGCTCGGCGAACTGGAGGTCGCGCCGTCGGGGGACGAGAAGGCGGCGGGCTACACGACGGATGTACGGGGGCCGCTGACGGTGACGGCCGCGCGCGGCGGCGATCCGGCGGGGGCGCTGCGGCTGAGCCGGCGCCCCGAGGATCTGCCCGCGCTCGCGCTGTCGCAGATCGTGTGCACGTACGCGGAGAACACGCCGGTGTCGTCGGGGGCGCGGGTGGTGCTC
>NZ_JBJHPC010000067.1:0-20000 GCF_045257485.1 Streptomyces sp. YS-3
CCCTCACGCAGACCAGCCGCCGAGCCGGCGCCCACAGCGTCGGCTCGGCGGCTGGTCTGCGTGAGGGATGGGGGGGCTCGGGGCTGGACGGGCCTCGGGGCGGGTCTGGAACCGTATGCCTCAGAATGGCGTCAATTCCCAACGCGCGCTCTGTGCACGGTAGTTACGATGCCGGGTAAACGCCGGACCCGGGGGAGGGGTCGTCCGTGAGGTTTGACGAGGAATGGGCGTCGAGCAAGGCGGCAGCGGCGCGGCAGCTGGGGAGTACGCGCCTCGACGGGGCGTACGACGGACCTTTTCCGCCGTCGCCGGGGGATGACAAGGACCTGAACTCCAGCCCCGCGCGGAAGGCAACCGCCGCCAACGACATAGAGACGGACTTCGAGCCCAACACCAGAAGGGCCGGAATCTGGGCGGACGAGGCGAGCATCTCGGCGGCCAAGGCGTTCGACGGATGGGCGACGGCGACCGGGCTGACCAAGGCCCAGGACGCCTGGTTCAAGGCGGTCACCTCGCTGCTCGGCAGGCTCGCCGGGGAGAAAGCCGCGCTGCGCGACACGAACAAGCTGTACTTCACCAACGACATCTGGGTCGCCGACGACTTCGTCCCCCTGGTGAAGCCGTCCCAGCTGAACCAGATCTCGCCGCCCCCCTCCCCGCGGTAGGAGGCAGGCATGCTGACGTACGAACTGGTCATGAAGACGGACTTCTCCCAGCTCAACACCGCCGCTGCCAAGTGGGACGACATGGCGGCGGAGTTCAAGAAGCTGGAGGACCGGTACAGGACCCAGGTGCGGAACGTGAGCCTGGACGGCACCTGGACCGGCCAGGCCTCGCTGTACTCCCGGCCGAACTTCGCGACCACCCACGCGCAGTACGTCGCGGCCCAGACCGAGGCCAGGGCCGTCGCGTCGCTGTTGCGGGACGCCTATGCGCAGTTCGTGGACCTGAAGAAGAGGGTGGA
This sequence comes from Streptomyces sp. YS-3, assembly GCF_045257485.1. Taxonomy (NCBI): domain Bacteria; kingdom Bacillati; phylum Actinomycetota; class Actinomycetes; order Kitasatosporales; family Streptomycetaceae; genus Streptomyces; species Streptomyces sp. YS-3. The sequence goes on from NZ_JBJHPC010000067.1 coordinate 965, forward strand.
GTCGGCGCGGGAGGACGCCATAAGTCACCGGATGAAGGTCTCCGAGTCGGGCCGGGCGAGTTTCGACTACAGCAAGGTGAGTGCGAAGGAGGGAGACACCGTCCGGCACGACCCGGAGCTGAGCAACACGGAGAACGCCTGGTCCCAGCACATCGCCCAGGCCGTCTCGGCGGTGAACGACGCGGACCAGGGTGTGCGGATCGCCCTGGAGGCGGTCGGCATCGACTCCGACTTCCGGGACGGGGAGACGAACGGCTTCAACGCCCGGGCCAGTGGTGACGTGGAGCATTACGAGGCCGAGGCGGCGATCCCGCTGGCCGAAAAGATCAGCAAAGGTGACAAGCTGTCCCCCCAGGAGCTGGCCGAGGCCGCTTCGCTGTTCCGGGACAACGCGCACGACACGGTCTTCACCCAGACAGTGCTGCAGAGCCTGGGTCCGGACGGGGCGATCAAGTTCACCCGGCACGTGGACGACTGGGCGCGCTCCGACAACAACCACAAGGGCGACTACGCGGCCCTGGAACGCGATTTCGCCAACTCCCTGCTCACCGCGACCGCCGTCCCTGGCAAGGTCTCCGACATGCCGCCGGGGTCGGCGAAGTACCAGCAGTGGCTGAACAGTCCGGAGGGGAAGTTCTCCAAGGACTGGATGGAGGGGATGGAAAAGGCCGGCGTCCGCAACTACGGGGACAACACCCGCCCGCTGCGCGGGTACCACATCCTCGCTACGCTGATGCAGAAGGCCGACGGCCCGTACGACGACCAGTATCTGAACGCCCTGGGTGATCAGATGATCGCGGCCGAGAAGAAGGGCGGGCACGGCCTGTTCGACACCTGGGGCGCCGACTACAAGGGCATCGCGCCGGACCCGATCGACGCGCTGATGGGCGTGATGAGCAAGAACCCCGACGCCGCGACATTCTTCTTCGACCCTGCGGACAAGGCGGGCGCCGACCACCTCAAGTACCTCGTGGGGCACGGGCACGGCAGCCGGGAATGGCCCCAGCACTTCGTCTCCGGCGGGGTCGCCACCGCGCACATGGACCTGCCCAACCCGCGGGCCGGGCTCGGCGCGGCGCTGGAGGCCGCGGCGACGGGGCATCCACCGCTCGGCCTCCACCAGGACCCCTATCCATTGCCCGGTCACAGCCCGGCCGAGGCGCGGGTGATGGACGCCATCATCAAGAACCTGAACCAGGGCACCGGCACCACGGTCCCGGCCGACCTGCGCGACCCGGTGGCCAAGGCCCTGGCCGAGTACACCCCGGACACCCACGAGATCCTGGGCGGATCCGGCGGCGGGTACGTCGACCACCTGGCCGACGGATCGTGGACGGACGCCGACGGCATGGCGCATCTGGCGACACCGCCGGGCAAGCTGGTGCAGGTCATGCGCGGCCTCTCGGAGGACCCCGCCGCCTACGCCGACCTCAACAAGGCGGAACTGCGCCACATCGACGAGCAGTTGCACCTGGTGCCGCAGGGGGCGACGGGGTACGACCGCAGTGTGCCGCTCTCCCACGCCGGGTCCGTGCTCGGCACGTACACCGCGATACGCGAGGACCTGTTCAACGACGAGCGCGTGGGGCAGTACGCGAAAGCCGACTGGAAGGCCAAGGTCGCGTACCACCTCATCGGCGGATCGGTCACGCCGCTCTATTTCACCTGGCGCGGGGTCAGCATCGCCGCCGGCGACTCCGGGCAGCGCGGTGTCGACTTCCTCGCCTGGCAGTGGGGCAACGCGCTGAGGGCGAACGCCGACTCGAAGGCCAACGAGGGCATCTCCGACACCTTCATGCAGGCGGACACGCAGATGAAGTCGATCGTGGGCAGCTGGGGGAGCGGACGCTTCAACACCAGCACGCCGGAGGGACAGTTGCAGGTGAACGGCTTCATCACCGACATCATGCACGGGCACACGGACGGGCTGACCATGGCGCGCGGCTACCTCACCGACACCACCAACTGAGGTGGCGAGGGGCATGGAGTCAGAGGCGACGGGCATGGAGACCGCGGTGACGACGGCCGCACCGCCGCAGCAGAAGAGCCGCCGGGTGCCGGTGAAGGCACTCGCCCTGGCCGCGGCCGTCGTCGTCCTCGGCGGGGCGGCGGGCACCTGGGTCCTGGCCCGTGACGACGGTGGCAAGCAACCGTCCTGCGCCACCGTCGGGGGGAACGCCCGGATCCGCGAGGACCTGGCACCGGCGGACACGGAGGGGATGGGCTGTACGGAGCTGGCAGCCGCGCTGACGAGGGCGGCGGCCTCGGACGGCTCCGGCCGCCACACCCTCGCCCAGGCCAAGGTGATGCGCGACCTCGTCGACACGCTCGCCGACGACTTCCGGGACCGTTCCAGGGTGGACATCGCGCCGTCCCTGCGAAAGCCGGTCGCCCAGCTGCTGGCCGACTACGCGACGGACGTGCACACCATGCTCGTGCACTACTCCGAGTCGATGGACTACCTCAAACACACGGGGCCGGACGGCGGGCCGTGGCGCGACGACCGGGGGGTCGTCCGCATGCCGGTGGAGAACCAGTCGCTCATCCTGGTGATGAGGGCGGTCTCCGACGACCCCGCCGCGTACGCGACGCTCCGCAAGGCCGGGACCGCGCGCTCGGCGGAGGATCTGGCGCAGATCACCAAGGCCTCGGCCGGAGTCTCCGTGTCCGTTCCGGTCAGCTCCACCGCCACCGCTCTGGGGCTGCTCGACGCCATCGCGGACGAGGTCCTCGCCTCGCGCTCCACGAGCGCGGCGGCCCGGTGGAAGGCGGACGTGGTCAAGGGCCTGGCGGACGGGGGCGGCGAGGTGCCGCCGTTCTCCTCCGACCCCGCCGGGTACCTCGCCCGCACCTGGGAGCGGGGCATCGCAGGCGGCGGCTATCCGGCTCTGCGCGGGCAGACGCGGGACATGGTCGGCATTCTCGTGAAGGCGAGTGGCCGCACGGCGGAGTCCGTCGCACAGCCGCTCCGGGAGGCCGTGGTCTCCGGCCGGGTCGGGCAGGACTGGCTGGACGAAGCACTGATCAACACAGGCTCGGCCCCCAGAAGTCCCCGCACGTAGAGGCCCGGCGGCGCCACCGCCCGGTGCCGCTGACGGAGGGCGCCGCCTCACCGTCCGGCGCCGCTTTACCTTCTGGCGGCGCCGGCCGCGCGCTTCTCGCCGCGCTCCGTTGCCGAACGGCGGCCAGGAGACAGCAGGGGGACGCTGTGCTGGCGGGGGTGGTGCGCCGTTGCCGACGCGTCGCCGCGCACGGTGGGCCAGCAGCCCCGAGGCGACGTAGCCGTACGCTACCCGCAGGCCGGCCCCACGGGCCTGCCGCCAGGACGCCCACTCATCCGGCCTCCGCCGTCCCCGACGGCTCTCCCCAGGTCGCCTGGAGATCGCCCGAGCCCGCGAGCCCCCAGCCCGCGAGCCCGAGCCCGCGGGCACCGGCGCGGCCGAGGTTTCCTTGGCCGCGACTCGGTGATCCGGGTCAGTAGTAGTCCTCGTGCTTGCGGTCCCGTCCCGTCGGGGTCAGTTCATGGCGTTCGAACTGCACCGTGTAGTCGTAGTCGTCCACCATGACCGCGTAGGCGGGCGGGACCTCGGGGTCCTTCGGCTCGGTGATGCCGAGGATCGCGCCGAGGCGGCCCGCCAGTTCCGGGCGGCGCGGGGAGTCGGTGATGCGCACTTCGGCGTAGAAGTGGAACGCGTCTTCTGCGGGCTGCTCCATGGCGGTCATTCCGTTTCCTGCTGTCTGGGCGCCCGTTCCTGCTGTCCGGGCGCCTGCGCCGTCCACTGTCTCATTTGTGTGTGATCTCCCCGTCGAGGGATACGTTCAGATGGCTGCCGTCCCGGCTCAGCCAGCCGAGCTGGGCCTTGCCCTCCTTGCTCAGCTGCACGTCCCACTCGAACGGCCGGCCCGCCGTGCGCGACGGCCCCTTGATCCATTCATTACCGAAGCGGTCGATGTAACCCTTCCGCGTTCCCCGCGGCAGGCCCGAGTTCACGTTGACGTCCTGCGACGGTACGAACCGGATGCGCCCGGAGGTCGGCAGCTGGGCTTCCTTGATGAGCCCCTTCACTCCGGTCCGCGGCTTCTGCGTCGGCACCGGCTCGTCACACGTCTTCAGCCCCAGCGGGTCGATCATCGACAGCGGCGTGTCGACGTACCCGTGGTGGTTGGGCGCCGGGTCGAGGCCGAGGGGGTCCGCCGACAGATAGCGGGCGGTCTCCGGGTCGTAGTAGCGGAAGTAGTTGTAGTGCAGGCCGGTTTCGGGGTCGGCGTACTGGCCGGGGAAGCGCAGGGGGCAGTCGGCCGAACCCCCGGCCGGCGTCGTGGCGTGGCGGGCACCCCACAACACGTGGTGGTGCTGCCACGCCAGCTCGCCGTCGACACCGACCAGTTCCGTCGGAGTGCCCGCCGTGTCGGTGATGACCGCGTGGAAGCGGACCGTGCGGTCGGCGGTGGTGTCCTCGGCCAGCGACGACAGGAGGGAGACGCCGCCGGTACGGACGAGGGGGCGGTGGCCGGTCTGGGTCAGCGGGGTGTGCGTGCCCGGGGCGTAGTCCCAGGCGGTGACCCGGCCGTCGGGGGCGGTCTGCTCGGCGAGGCGGGTGTCGTCCCAGGTGAAGCCGGTGCGCTCGGCCTCGGTGCCGTCGTCGAGCAGCCGGTACTTGGCTATTCGGCGGCCCATCGGGTCGTACGCGTACTGCCAGCGCTCGCCCTCGGGGGTCACCGCTTCGGTGAGGCGGTCCTCGGCGCTCCAGCTGTAGGTCCAGCTCTGGCGCTTGCCGTTGAGGAGCTTGCGGGTGCGCCGGACCAGCCTCCCCTGGGGTGCCGTCGGGGTGCTCGCGGCGGGCCGGTTTGCCCTCGGTGGTCCAGGTGGTGCGCGTGGTGTGGCCCAGGGGGTCGGTGACCTCGACCGGGCGGCCGAAGGCGTCGCGGCGGATGGTCGTGGTGTGGCCGAGTTCATCGGCGACCGCGACGGGGATGCCCGCCGCGTTCGGGGTGACCCTGCGCATGCCGCCGAGGGGGTCGGTGACCGAGGTCAGGTGACCCAGCTCGTTGTACACATGGCTGGTCGGCGCGCCGTTGACGTCGGGCACCAGGCCCGCACCCAGTGACGGCCTGACAGTCAGGCCAAGTTCTGAGGGCCTGCGCCTGAAGCGAAGGTCCTCGTGCACGGTTCGACGCCGTAGGCGTGCGGTGGCGCGTCACGGGGGATTGAGGCACGTTCATCCGGTGCACAGGCCGCCTTGAGCTGCGCTGGTCCGACCGTGCCGAGGTCTCCCTGGGCTTCTGGGTGAAGCGCACGCCGAGTTCCCGCAGCCGGTCGAACTCGGCTCGTCCACGGCCAAGGAGACGGTCGGGGTGCTGTCGCGGCCCATCTGCCCGTACCCGGCACGAGTAAAAGACACCCCAAGCCCACCCCATCGAGTTGCAAAAGCAAATCAATTTTTGGGTGTGCTGGACGAGATCATATCCCTCTAGTCCGGTTTGACTCCTATCGGGTGACTCTTCGAGACTTCGCCTTCATCTCCCCTTTACTTACGGGGGCATTACGTGATGAAAAGGGCTAGTCAAACCAGCATGGACAAGCAAGACATCACCCCTGCGCGCATGCGCCGGGTCATCACCCGCGGCGTCGTCACCACCACCGCTCTGGCCGCCGTGGCCGGTGTGGCCGCGCCGGGCATCGCCATAGCCAGGCCTGCGCAGGCAGTGGCTGCGGCCTCGGCCGTCGGCACCGACGAGAAGCAGCGCGTGGAGGCGGCTGCGGTCGTCGGCCTGGACGCCACCTGGGACGTGCTCCAGCGCGGCGACCTCGACTTCATCCAGGAGCTGTGGCGCAAGGCCCGCGAGGGCGGCGAGAAGTACGAAGCGGTGCGGATGGCGGCCGAGGAGGCCATGCTCAACCCCGACGCGGAGGCCCACGTACGGTTCATCGCCAGCGGTATCCACGAGGCGTACGCGACCGACAAGAAGCGCGAGCAGGAGCGCGACGCCGCGGCCCGTGCCGACCGTTTCGCCAAGTCGCAGGCGCTGATCGCGGTGGGCATACCCAACAGCCCCGACCTGCTGGCGCTGAGCGACGACAACTTCGTCCGCGCCGTCATGAAGCATGCGGCCTCCGGTCCCCAGGTCAAGGCCGCCGCCGCGGTGGCACTCGCCGGTGACACGGCCGCCTGGCGCGAGTTCATCACCAACGGCGCCCGCGAGGCCCACCAGCGCGATGTGGCGGCCGAGCTCAAGGAGCTGGAGGAGAGGAACCGCGAGGAGGCCCGGCGTCAGCAGGAGCTGGCCGCGCGCAAGGCCACCGCCGCGCTGTTCAACCTCACGCCCTCCGAGGCCATGCTCGGGCTCGGTGACGACAACTTCATCCGCGAGCTGCTGCGCCAGGCCGTCGCCGCCAACGGACCCGAGCTGTACGCGTCCGCCCAGAAGGCGGCGCTGAGCCAGAGCGCCGCCGACTGGAGCGAGTTCATCCACACCGGCGCGGAGAAGGCGTACAAGACCGACGCGGAGAACCGGCGCAAGCAGATCGCCGAGGCCAACAAGCTGCGTCTGAAGCAGATAGCGGCAGCCCTGGCGAAGACCGGGGTCAACCCCTGGTTCGTCACCAAGGCCGACAAGGCGCTGACCGGCAACGACGAGGAGGTCGTCGACTTCCTCAAGGAAACGAACCAGTACCGCGCGATGCGCCAGTCGCTCCAGCCTGCCACCGGCAAGCCGGCCGGCTTCTTCGTCCGGCAGTCGAAGGTGGACGCCGGCGAGGCCTTCGTCGCGCCCGTTGCCGCCAACGGTAAGCAGTCCGACCGCGAGGACGCCACCTGGGTCGTCGTGCCGTCCCTGGCCAAGAAGGCCGACTGCTACTCCTTCGAGTCGGCCCGCGACCGCGGCTCCTACCTGACGCTGAAGGGCCAGCGGGTCGTGGCCGCCGCGCACGACGGCAGCGACGGCTCGGCCCAGGCCGCCACCTGGTGCGCCCGCCCGGGCCTCTCCGGCTCGGGCAAGTCCTTCGAGTCGGCCAGCCAGCCGGGCCGCTGGCTGCGGCACTTCGCCGGTGATGTCTACGCCGCCGGCAAGGACGGCAAGAACCGCTTCGACGGCGGCAAGGACTTCGCCCAGGACGCCAGCTGGAAGCTGGCCGCTCCGCTCGCGCCCTGATCCGGCCCGACCGGCCCCACTCCTTCGCAGACCTGAACAGAACGGAACACCCGATGTCCCGGATCATCCGAGCCGCGCTGGCCGCCACCGCCGGCCTGGCAGCCCTGGCGGGCACCGTCACCGCCGTCCACGCGGACGACACCACCACGAACAACGCCGCCCCCGAGGTGGCCACCGTGCAGTTGCAGGCGGCGCACAGCGGCAAGTGCCTGACCATCGACAAGGCCAGTCTGCGCAACGGCGCCAACGCGGTGCAGAGCACCTGCGCCGACGGCGCCGACAACCAGCTCTTCGCGATGGCCCCGGTCGGCGACGGCACGCTCGAGCTGCGGCCCGCGCACAGCGGCAAGTGCCTCGAAGTGGAGAACAGCGGCACCGTCGGCGGTTCCAACATCCAGCAGTGGTGGTGCAGCGGCGGCGCCAACATGCGCTGGCGCCCGTTCCTGGTGGATGTCGCCAAGGACCTGTACGAGCTGCGTCCCGCACACACGACCGCGGCCCGCTGCCTCGAAATCAAGAGCGGCGCCGCCACCGACGGCGCGAACGCACAGCTGTACTACTGCAACGGCAGCGCGGCCCAGCAGTGGCAGATCAAGCCGGTCAAGGCCTGACAACCGGTCCTCGTACCGGACCCGGCACCGGCATCCGCCCGGACCACACCGGTCCTCGTACCGGACCCGGCACCGGCATCCGCCCGGACCACACCGGTCCTCGCAGCGGACCTGGCACCGGCATCCCCCCGGACCACAACCGGTCCGCACCGGACCCGGCACGCACCGGCGTCCGCCCGGCCTGAGCACCCCCCCCACCTCCGAGAGGAAACCCAACACCCCATGTCCCGCATCATCCGTGCCACGCTGGCCCTGACCGCCAGTGTCGCCGCCCTGGCCGGCACCGCGACCACCGTCCACGCCGACGCGGCCGAAGACGCGGCCAATGCCGCACGGGAAGCGGCCAACACGGCACGCGCGAGCGTCGACGAGGCGGCAGCGCGGGCCAAGCTGCCCGAGACGATCGTCCAGCTCCAGGTGGCCTCCAGCGGCAAGTGCCTGGAAATCAACAACGGCGCTGTCAACGACGGCCTGCCGGCCCAGCAGTGGGACTGCAACCCCGCCGTCGTCGCCCAGCAGTGGCGCATGGTCCCGAAGGGAGGCGCCTCCTACGAGCTGCGGACCGTCACCGGCAACAAGTGCCTTGAGGTCGAGAACAGCGGCACCAAGGCCGGCGCGGCCGTCCAGCAGTGGACGTGCGGCAGCGGCGCGCAGATGCGCTGGCGGATCGTGCTCGTCGACCCGGTGAGGAAGCTCTTCCAAGTGCGGCCCACCCACACCGAGGACCGCTGCCTGGACATCGTCAGCGCCAAGGCGGAGAACGGCGTCAAGGCCCAGTCCTGGTACTGCAACCAGTCCGACGCCCAGCTGTGGCAGATCAAGCCGGTCAAGACCAAGTGAGGCCGGTAACGAGGCGCCAGGGGTGGGCCGCGCAGGCCACGGCCGTAGCCCTGCTGGTCGGCGGAAGCGTCCTGGCGGCGGGAACGGCACCTGCGTGGGCCGACGCGCCGCGGTCCGCCACCGCGTCTGCCGCCACGGCGGAGCAGCCGGTCGACCCGGCGGCGGCGATGAAGGCCGCCGCCGCCGCGAGCGCGCGCGACTACGTCCACTCGATCGCCGTCTCCAAGCTGCCCGCCGAGCTGCGCGTCTCCGCGTGGAACGCGCTCCGCAGCACCCGCGGCGACGACGCGATCGCCGAGTGGATGGCTCCCGGCGGCGGTTACGCGTACACCAAGCAGCGCCTGAAGGACTCCCGTACACAGAACCGGAGTTTCTGCGAGCGGGTCGTGGCCACGCACACCGCGCAGTTCTCCCCGGCGGTGCGCGCCGCGGCCGAGAAGGCGCTCAAGGGCTCGGACGCCGACCGCGCCGCCTTCGTGAAGTCCGGTTACGCGCAGGCCCAGAAGCGTGATCGCGAAGCCCGCGCGGCCGACGTCCAGCACCGGCTGGACGTATCTGCCGCGGACCGGGAGTTCGTGGCCGCGCTCGCCCAGCACGCCCCGGGCGAGCAGGTGCGGGTGGCGGCGCAGTGGGCACTGCGACCGGGTGCCACCGATGCCGACATCGCCGAGTTCTACGGGTACGGCTGGGCCACCGGGGGATCCTTGGACCTGGAGGCGTACCGGCTGCACGTGTCCGACGCCGAGACGGCCCGGCGCGCCGCGCTCTCGCAGCTGATCGCGAAGGCATCGGCAGCCGAAGAGGCGGTCAAGGGCGCCGCCGACGCCGCGAAGGCCCGCGCCGAGGCGGAAGCCGCCTGGAAGGCGGTGTCCGAGCACGCCGGCGCGGCGCAGAAGGCGTGGCTGGCCGAGCAGGAGGCCGCGGCTGCGCAGGCGGAAAATTGGCGCGGTATCGCCCAGGCCGCCAAGGAGTCCGCGAACGAGCTCTGGAAGGGCATCGGCGATCCCGCCGACGCCAACCAGACGTCCTGGGCCGAGGAGCAGGCGGGAGCAACCGCGTCGGCCGGCTTCTGGAAGGACATGTTCGAGCGGGCCCGGGACGCGGAGAACCGCGTCAAGGGCTGATCTCCTGATCCGTCCCGGGTGCCGGCCGGTGTGACCAGCCGGACGGCACCCGTGACGTCCCGCGCGCAGCGGGCTTGCCTTCCGCGCGCCGTGTTGCCGCGCCTCTGCGACTTCACCGCGACTTCTCCGCTTCTCCGCTTCTCCGCGTCTTCTCGGCGCTTTTTTCTGTCCTCCCTGCTCCTCCGTGCGGTGACGCCGGGGGCAGGGAGTGCTTTCTGTTTCCATAATTGAGGGGGATTCATCCCGTGATGGGTAGATTCCGGCCGAAGGCCGGACGTATACGCGGCCGGGCAGCCGCAGCAGCGTCGGGGGCGCTGTCCGCGACCCTGGTGCTGGCGATCCTGGGCGGCTCGACGGCCGAGGCAACCGCCGCCACGACCGCCCGCGCCGAGCAGACGTCGCATACCAACGCCCTGGCCACGCTGGACCGCGTCGCCGCGGCCCTGCCGAAGCCGCCCGGCGCGCCGGCCGCGGCCCCGCGCTCCGAGCTGGACAAGATCAGCGCTGAGCGTGACCGCCAACTCGTCGAGGACTACGCGGAGTTCGACGAGGAGGACGAGGTCCGCGAAGCCGCGAAGAAGGCGTTGGAGAGCAGCGACCCGAACGCGATCAAGGACTTCTTGGAGCACGGCGAGGCCGAGGCCCGCCAGCGCGCCAAGGACAAGCGTGACGGCACGGACGTCAAGAACCGCCAGCAGATCGAGGCGCTGCGGGGCACCGGTGGTCCGGTGTTCAACGCCGAGGTCGAGCGGGTTCTGAAGTCCGACGCCAAGGCCCGGGCAGACTTCCTGGCGTTCGGCGCGGACATCGCTCGCGCGCAGGACAAGAAGAACGAGCAGAGCGCCAAGGAGCGCGCTGCGGAGCTGCGCAAGCGCGTCGAGATGCTGGTCGCCTCCGGCGGCCCCGAGGTCAAGAAGGCCGCCGCGGCTGCCCTGGCCACGAACGACGACAAGGTGATCGCCGCCTTCCTCGAAAAGGGCTACCAGATCGCGTCTCAGAAGGACGCCGACGACCGGGCGGCCCACGAGAAGGCGCTCAAGGAGGCCCAGGAGGCCGCGGACAAGCTCCGCGAGCTGGCCGAGAAGGCCGCCCGCGCCGCCGAGGCCCGTACCAAGCTCATCGCCGCACACGGCGATGCGGTCAAGGCCCTCAAGGAAGCGTCCAACGCGATGACTTCCGCGGCCGGACAGGCACGCCAGGCGGACCGCATGCTGTCCGCCGACCGTGCGGGCAAGACCCTGTCCTCCTACGACGCCGTCAAGGCCGAGGCGGTCCGCCAGGTCGGCATCGCCGATGGCGCGGCGAAGGCTGCCCAGGTCGCGGCGGCGCAGGCCAAGGTCCAGGCCGACGTTCTGGTCGAGACCGGCTTGACCTACGGGACGCAGTGGTCCGACGTGGCGGCCGGTATCGCGGCGGCTGCGGACGCGGCCGGCAAGGCGAGCCAGACCGCGCAGCACGCCATCGACGCCACCGAGGCCGACGCCAAGGGCCTCAACGCGAAGAACCAGGCCGAGCTGCACGAGCAGCAGGCCAAGCAGTGGCGTGCCAACGCCGAGCAGCACGCCCAGGCCGCCGCTTCGCTGGCCGACGCCGCCGCCAAGCAGGCCAAGATCGCAGCCGATGCGGCAGCCCGCGCCAAGACGGCCCGCGTCGAGGCCGAGAAGGCCGAGAAGCAGGCGTGGGAGCACGCCAAGAAGACCCGCGAGGCCCGCGTCGAGGCCCAGCGCCAGGCGAAGATCGCCGCCGAGCAGCGCGTAATCGCCGAGCGCGAGCGGGACCTGGCCGCGGCGGCGCGGGTTCGCGCCGAGAAGGAACGCGACATCGCTGCCGCTGCCAGGGCTCGCGCGGAGGCCGAGGCGCGCACCGCGTCTGCGGCGCGCGCGGACGCGCAGGCCGCCGCGGCCACTGCGGCGTCGGCCCGGGCGGATGCCGAGAAGCAGGAAGGCATCGCGTCCAAGGCCGACGAGAACGCGCGCGGCATGGAAAACGCCTCCCGCGAGGCGTGGCGCAAGTCCCGCGAAGCCCGGATGGACGCCGACACCAAGGCGTCGCGCGCACAGGCCACCGCATCGATGGCCGCCGCCGCCAAGGGCACCGCGTACTCCGTCGAGGCCCAGACCGCGGCGACCACCGCCCGCGCCGACGCCGACACCGCGAACGCCGCGGCCGGCCAGGCACAGACTGCCGCCGACACCGCCAGTGGCGCGGCGATCCGGGCACGTACCGCCGCCACCCAGGCCGCCGGTGCGGCTGCCCGCGCACGGGCAGCGGCAGCAGAGGCCACCGCGCACGCGGCGCGCGCCAACGCCGCGGCGAACAAGGCGGAGGCGGCGGCTGCCGCCGCCAACGCCGCCGCGAACCGCGCCGAGGCCGAAGCCGCCGCTACTCACGCGGCAGCGCTGCGCGCCAACACCCAGGCCGCCGAGGCAACCGCTCAGGAAGCCCGGGCCGGAGTCGCGGCCCACGAGGCCGCACGGCTGGCCGGGCTGGCCGCCGTCGAGGCCAACAACGCCCTCCAGGCTGCGAACAGCACCAAGGCCGAGGCCGAGGGAGCGGTCCGCGAGGCCGCGATGGCCCGGCTCCAGTCCGCTGTCGCCGTCCAGGCGTCCAACGCCGCCCGCACCACCGCGGCGGGCATCGCCGACCCGGCCAACACCGCGATCGAACTGACCGCACCGTTCTCCGGCAAGGACATCGACGCGGACTTCGCCGCCGCGGTGGCCGCCGCAGCCCAGGAGATGGGCGAGGAGCAGGTCGCCTCGGCCGAGACCAAGGCAGCCGAAGCCGTGAAGGCGGCGGAGGCGGCGGAGGCCGCCGCGAAGCGCGCCAACGCCCAGGTCGCCCCGGCCTTCAAGGCCGCAGCCGACGCCGCCCGTTCGTCCGCGAACGCCGCCCGCTCCACCGCGGCGGCGATGAAGTCGGCGGCCGAGGCCGCGGCGGACGGCGCCCTGGCCCGGGCCGCAGCCGCCCGCGCCAACCAGGCCGACGCCCAGGCCCAGCAGGACGCCAAGGACGCCCGGGCAGCGGCCAACCAGGCTTATGCGGACGCCAACGCCGCCCGCCAGGCCGCCAACCAGGCCGAAGCCGAAGCCGCCCGCGCCCGCGGCGCCGCCGCAGAGGCCGAGCAGCACGCCGCCGCGGCCGCAGGTGCCGCCGACCTCGCCGAGAAGGAAGCGGCCACCGCACAGAGCGCCGCGACCCAGGCGAAGCAGGACGCCGAGGACGCGGGAAAGCTGGCCGAGTCCGCCGAAGGCCACGCCAAGTCGGCGAAGGAAGCGGCCGACAACGCGCTGAAGTACGCCAAGGAGGCCGACGAGGTCGCCAAGAAGGCGGAAGCGGAGCAGGAAGAGAGGGAGCGCAAGGCGCTCGAGGAGGCGGCCAACGCCGACAAGGGCGATGTCAGCGATTTGTCTGACGAAGAGATGGAGGATCTTGCGGCGGCGGGAATTTCGAGGGAGGACTTCAAGAAGGCCCAGGAGCTCGCGGGCAAGAACTTCGAGGACTTCCTGATCGAAATCGGCGGAGAGCTCCTCAAGCAGTACTTCGATGTCGACAACATCAAGAAGTGTTACAGCGAAGGAAACGTCGAGGCGTGCTTCTGGGCGTTGGTGAACAACCTTCCCTGGGGTAAGGCGGTCGGGGCAATCGCGAAGTTCCCGGAGGTCGCGAAGGTCATCAAGCGCCTCGCGGGCATCGGTGACCTTCTGAAGGAGTCCGCTGCGGCGAAGAAGCTCCTCAAGAAGAGCGACGACATCCTCAACAAGCTCTGGAAGCAGCTCGACTGCACCCGGAAGCACAGCTTCTTGCCCAGTACCCCCGTCCTGCTCGCGGACGGTACGCACCGCCTCATCAAGGACGTGCGCATCGGGGACCGGGTGGTCGCCACCGATCCCGCGAGCGGGCGGACCGGCTCACGGCCGGTGACGAACTACTTCACCACGGAGGACGACAAGGACTTCACCCGGCTCGTCGTCAACACCGCCCGGGGGCCCGCCACCATCACGGCGACCTCCAACCACCCCTTCTGGCTGAGTGACCGCAAGGACTGGGTGGACGCGGGAGACGTGCGGGTGGGCAACCGCCTGCGCACCCCCGACGGCTCGACGCTCGCTGTTACGGGCGTCGTCAACTACCACGAGCGTCAGCGCACCCATGACCTCACGGTCGGGGAGTTCCACACCTATTACGTGGGCGTCGGTACGACTGACGCGCTGGTGCACAACTGTGGCGACCTCGACGCCGCCGAGCGCCGGTTCCCCGGACTGGCGCACACCATCGCGGAACACATCACGCCCGACGCGAATGAGATGAGGAAGCTCGCCGCGAAGAAGGGCATCAACTCGAAGTGGGTGGACGCGGGAACGGCCCAGAAGGCTGTCGACCACGTTCTGGCGGACCCTGACATCCAGAAGTTCATCAGCGGTCGCATGGCGAAGTGGGAGGTCGGGCAACCCCTGACTCTGCCTACCAGGAAATTCGGCCCGCCGGGATCACTTGGCACCTATCTCAAAAAGGACGGATCTTCGGGTGACACTGGAAACAACGTGGTCGTCACCCTCATGAGAGCCAAGAAAGACCCGTCGGGCAAGAAGGTCCCGGGCGGCTTCTACGTCTACACTGCCTACCCGGAGTAGGCGAGTGCGGGTAGTCCTGAAAGGTGAAGGAAAGCAAGTGGAATTCGATTTCGGGCTTTCGGCCCTGGGTGAGCAGTTCCACATGGACTGGGTGCACAGCGGCGCGAACCCTCGCGAGGTGGTGCGCCACTGGGCCGGGATGATGTCTCGCACCCCACACGGTATGGAGGAGCTGCGACTTCTGCAGGAGGACATCTGCCTGTTGCTGGCGTCCCCGCTTTCCGACGAGGAGGTGCATGCCTTGTGGAGGGTGAGTGCGCCGTACTACCCGGACTTCGCCGTAGAGGGCGAGATCCCCTCACGAGGGCGTGTGTGGCTGGCGGACGTCAACCGTGAACTGCGGCCGTTCCTGCCGGAGCCGGCGAGCGAGCGGCCCGCCTCGGGAAACACGCGCGCGTCGGTGCAGTCGGCCGTCATCGCGCTCGCCGCACGTCTGACCCCGACGAGGCTGCCTCCGTTTGAGCCCATACCGGCCAACACCGTGATCGCTGCGGTAGAACGCTGTGCGACGCTCGTGAGCGCCGCGCTCGCCTTTCGATGCCTCCTGCGTGCCTACTCGGCCTACAACAGCCCGGTCTCGGCCGACGCGTGGAGCACTTTCGAAGAGGTGAACCACATCTTCGGATACGGGGAGTTCATGCTGTCGACGATCGAATACCTCCGGGAGGAATAGGTCACTCCACCGCTCTGGCCGGGCCCCCGGCCCGGCCAGAGCGTGACCGACAGCCGACAGGAACACAGAGTGCCTTCCTCGCTGGGACGCCGTGCCATCCAAGGCAAGTCGCCCTACCAGTTGCCCGACAGCGACGACCCGTACGACCTGGGCTTCGGCTGGCTCCTGGGCGAGGGACCGCGTGAGCGGAACTACGAGGCGGGCGACAGGATGACCGAGCTGATCCGCTCCAGCGAGAGCATGAAGCAACTGCGTGCGGACACCCTCCAGGAGTGGCGCGCCCAGGGCAACGCCAAGGGGACGGCGCACTACTCGATCTCCGACGGCGGCAAGGCCGGCGCGCTGAAGAAGCTGGTCCTGACGGACATCCCCGCCATCGCCACCGGGGACCCGGACCACCTCGGCGAGGCCTTCGTCGGCTCCTACTCCCTCGACTACGACGTGCGGGGACAGGACCCCGACGGCTCCCTGGTCGCCCAGTACAAGCTGAAGAACGCCACCAGCACTGGATGTCCGGCGACACGATCGACCGGCTCTCCGTCGCCATGGACACGACCAGGACGGTTCTCTACGAGAACGCCGATCCGGACGTCTGCCCCGACTTCCGCCTGGACCTGGCCAAGGCCGGCTGAGACGGGCCACGGTCACGGCGACCGCTCCCCGCGACCACCGGACCAACCACCGAACCAACCGGCGGATCGGGCCAGACCGGTCGCCGAAACCGCCCGCCTTGGTACCGTCCTGGGTGCCGACCCCACTACCGAACCTACCGACCAGACCGGCCCCGTGCAGAGGTTGGCTTTCGATGACGCGATGTTTGTCGGGGAGCCGAGTCGCAAGGCCCCGGGGGGTGTAAGTGGCAGATACAGCACTTGAGTCTCTGGACGATGTGCCGTGGGAGCAGCTGGAGTCGGCGCTTGAGCAGCACCCACCCCAGGAGATGCGGCGAGCGCTGCGTCGCCTGGCCCTCAAGGGCGGTTCGGCGACCGAGGAAGACTGCTATCCCCTGTTCGACTGTTTCGCAGTGGGCACCGGGCGCGTGGCGTCCGTCGCAACCGCTGCGCTGCCGTTCGTCGTTGCCCTCGCCGGCGATCCGGACATGGGTGCCCGGGCCACGCTCGTTCAGCTACTGGTGAGCTTGTCCGAGGTGGCGGCCGAAGCCGGTGCGGGCCGGGTGGACGCGGGGTGGCACGAGGCATGGCAGGCCCAGCGTCCCCGGATACGGGCGCTGCTCGCGGACCCCGCGCCCGAGGTGCGCCGAGAAGCGCTGCCTCTCGGAGAGAGTGTCGGCGTGCTGCTGGAGCGGTGGCACGCCGAGACGGACCCTACGGTGCGGCTGCCTGTGCTTCTCGCGATGGGACGCGCCGCAGCACGTTCCGCTCAAGCCGGGCCGGTGGATCGGGTGCGGGCGGTGCTGGCCGAGGTACTGCGTACGGACATTCCCGTCATGCGGGTCGCGGCCGTGCACGCCTGGGCCGCCTTCGATTCCCAGGCGTCGGTCCGTGAGCTGAACCTGCTGGTTGGGGCCCTGTCCGACCCAGCCGTACGTCCACGGTTCGAGGAGATCTGGTACGTACCGGGCATGGACAGTGCCTTCACGCGTGAGGATGTCATCTCCTGGACGGCCCAGCTGTTCGAGGGTGCGCCGCGGACGGCACTCTCCTTCGTCGTCCGGCTCATCGGCGCGGCGCGCGGGAACGGGGACACCTTGCTGTGCCGCGCCGCGCTGGACGAGGGATGGAAGTTGTTGGTGGTCCGGCCGTCCGCGGCATCATCGCTGTTGCCGCTGGCGGGCGCGTTGCTCGCCGAGCCCGACGACGGCGTAAGGTACCGGGCCGCCCACCTGTTGGCCGTGCTCGGTTCGCGGGCGGTTCCGTACGCCGACGAGTTGGCCGCTCTCCTCGACGACCCGGGCGAGGCGGAGTTTCTTGAGGGAACCATCGGTGACCACGCCCGCTGGGCGCTGACGCGCATCGGCGACGAGCGCGCCCTGCCGGGGCTGGTCGAGCGACTGTACGCGCCGTACCGGGGCGGATACTCCCGCGGATACGTCGAGGGCGAGCCGCGCTTGCCGGAGGTCGAGAACGTGCTGATCCCGTTGCAGGAGCACGCGGAGGTCCTGCTGCCCGCAGTACGGAGGCTGCTCCGGGAGGACGGCGTGGGCGGCTCGCTGACCTGCTGCTTCCTGGAAGTCCTCACAGCGTGGGGCCCGTCCGCGGCGCCCGCGCTGCCAGAAGTGGTGGCGCTGCTCGACGACGCCAGGTACTCGCTGCACGCAGTCGATGCGCTGGTGGCGATGGGAGCGGCTGCACAGTCAGCCGAGCCCGCCGTGCGCGTCTGCACGGTTCTCGATTCCCCCGGTAACCATCACAAGGTGGCGTGGGCAGCCTGGCGCCTGGGCGGCGATCGCGACGCGGCGCTGCAGCTCATCGGTGAGGCGGTGCTGACTGAACAGGAGCCGTTTTACGGTCCCGTCGCCCTGCTCGGCGATTTCGGACCGGCGGCCACGCGCTACGCCGACCGGGTGCTGCATGTCATGGAGCACAGTGACAGCTGGGTGCGGCTGCACGCGGCGGTCGCGCTGTGGTCGATCACTGGTGAGCCAGAGCCGACGGGATCGGTCATGGAGGAGTATCTCCTCCCTGTCGCCGGCGGGGGCGAGACCTACGGCTCCTTCCTCGTCGCGCTGCGTGCCCTCGCGAGGATCGGCACTGTCTCTCCGGCGGCGCGGGCAACCCTGCGTACGGTGCAGGGATCCGACCGGCGCCTGGCGACGTACCGGGACTACCGGGCCCTCCTGCAGCACGAGGAGATCTGCTCCGCGATCGACGACGTCCTCGCCCTGCCGTGACGACCCGCCGACGGTGATGCCGAAACAGCCTCGTGTCCTCGAATGCCGTGGTCGATGATGGCGGGCAGCTTCGGGCGCGGCTCCGGCAGTGGAGAACGGGCCCCAGGCCGTTGCTCCCATGCGCACACCGCGCAGCTCCGCCCGAGCCCCGAGCACTCGGCAAGGGCTGCGCAGCCCCACCAGTGACAACACGCACGCGTGGATGCCTCCCGGGACGGCGGTGTACTGGGCTGAGACGACAGCACTCTCGCGGCGCCACCATCCCCGGTTGGAGACCTCGTACCGACGCGCCTACGTTCCCGGCGCCTCAGGGCACGGCAGAAGCGCGTGCGCCCCCTTCACGATCGTCACAGACCACCGGCGGTGACGTGCCACACAACTCTGGGTAGTCCAAACTGGTATATAGCGCCGTGTACCAGCGCTATTACCGCGATGGGCGAACTCTAACTGTTCACGACTTGTGTCCATTTCGACCTACAGTGATCCGGAATTCTGTGATCAACGATCAAACGCTGATCAGTTCCTGACGTAACTGAGGTTTCACCGCATGAAGTTCCAGCACCTCGCGACTGCCGTCCTGGCCACGGCAGTCGCACCGGCCGTCTTCCTGGCCCCGCCCGCGTTCGCGGACCCGGCAGCCGAGCCCACGGCGGCCGTGCAGCCGGAGGCCGGGGACAAGCCCAGCAAAGAGAAGAAGCTTCCGGTGGTGCCGCTGACCCTCATCGGCGACAAGAGCGTCGCCCCGGGGGAGTGGCTCAACTTGCGGCTGGACCTGAGCAACCCGGACCCGGCCGAGCTGTCCGGGATGCGGCTGTTCTTCGTGACGGGTACGAACATGCACATCCCCCGGGAGAAGGACATCGAGGGCACCATCAGGTTCGAGCAGCGGACCGGGAACGGTGCCTGGAAGTCGCTCGACCGTCAGCCCGGCCGGGACAACTTCAACGAGTTCTCCCTCGACGTCCCGACGATGCCACAGGGCGGAAAGGTGTCCCTCCAGCTCCGACTGCGCTTCGAAGCGTGGCTGTTGACTGAAACGGCGACCAGCGGGTTCATCTACCCGAGCGTTGCCAACCCTGCGCCCGACCGCGAGCCGGACGACTACCCCTTCCATCACTGGAAGTGGACCCTGGCCACCCCCAGCCCCAAGC
>NZ_JBJHPC010000661.1:0-3735 GCF_045257485.1 Streptomyces sp. YS-3
GTCGGTGTCCTCCGGCCCCGCCCCCGCCGGGGGAGCCCCGGCCGCCATCACAGCCGCCGGGTGCCGGGCTGCTGCTGGCCGTAGAGCGGGCCGCCGGCCTGCGGCACGGGGGTGTGCTGGAGGATCTCCAGGACGACCTGCTCGGCGGTGCGGCGGTTCAACTGGGCCTGGGCGGTGGGCAGCAGCCGGTGCGCGAGGACCGCGACGGCGAGCGCCTGGACGTCGTCCGGCAGTGCGTACTCCCGGCCGCTCAGGGCCGCCGCGGCCTTGGCGGCGCGCAGCAGATGGAGCGTGGCGCGCGGCGAGGCCCCGAGTCTGAGGTCGGGGTGGTTGCGGGTGGCCCCGACGAGCTGCACCGCGTACCGCCGCACGGCGTCGGCGACGTGGACCTTGCGGACCGCGTCGACGAGCTTGACGATGTCGTGCGCGTGCGCCACCGGCTGGAGGTCGTCGAGGGGGGAGACCGCGCCGTGCACGTCGAGCATCTGGAGCTCCGCCTCGGCCGACGGGTACCCGATCGAGACGCGGGCCATGAAGCGGTCGCGCTGGGCCTCGGGCAGCGGGTAGGTGCCCTCCATCTCGACCGGGTTCTGGGTGGCCACCACCATGAAGGGGCTGGGCAGTTCGTAGGTCTGCCCGTCGATGGTGACCTGGCGCTCCTCCATGGACTCCAGGAGCGCCGACTGGGTCTTGGGCGAGGCGCGGTTGATCTCGTCGCCGATGACGATCTGCGCGAAGATCGCGCCCGGCTTGAACTCGAAGTCCCGCCGCTGCTGGTCGTAGATGGACACACCGGTGATGTCCGACGGCAGCAGGTCCGGCGTGAACTGGATGCGCCGCACCGAGCAGTCGATGGACTTGGCCAGCGCCTTGGCCAGCATGGTCTTGCCCACGCCCGGGACGTCCTCGATCAGGAGGTGCCCCTCGGCGAGCAGTACGGTCAGCGAGAGCCGTACGACCTCGGGCTTGCCCTCGATCACACCCTCCACCGACCTGCGGACGCGCTCCGCAGTGGCGGTCAGATCTGTGAGGCTCGCTCGCTCGTCATAGGTCGTCACCCGGCCCTCCTCGGCCCTTCCCCCCGCTCAGGAGCGGAGGGTTACCCCAGTTGCCTGCGGGCCGGCGCACTGGAAACGGAACGGCCCACTTCGAAATAGGGACACCGCGTCCGAGACGTTCGGACGGATGCCACCCCCGCATTCTTGTTGCCGTCGCCGCGTCGTGTCACTCGCCTGTGGATAACTGGAGGGGATATGTCGGGGGTTGCCGTGTTTTTGTCTCCGAAGACGCCCCCAAGAGTCTCCGAAGAGATCCCGAAGCGACGCGGAATCGAGTCCGAACTCCCTCGGGGCGCGGACCGGTCCGGTCCCGGACTAGGCCGCCGGGTCGATCTCGCGGAGCAGGCCGGTGGTGACGTCGAAGACGAATCCCCGCACGTCGTCGATGTGCGGCAGGAAGGGCGAGGTGCGGACCCGCTGCATGGACTGGCGTACGTCCTGGTCGACGTCGCGGAAGGACTCCACCGCCCAGGCGGGGCGCTGGCCGACCTCGTCCTCCAGCTCGTGGCGGAAGTCCTCGGTGAGCGACTCCAGGCCGCAGCCGGTGTGGTGGACGAGCATGACGCTGCGGGTGCCGAGCGCCCGCTGGCTTATGGTCAGTGACCGGATCACGTCGTCGGTGACCACACCGCCGGCGTTGCGGATGGTGTGGCAGTCGCCGAGTTCCAGGCCGAGGGCCGCGTGCAGGTCGAGGCGGGCGTCCATGCAGGCCACGACGGCGACGCGGAGGACCGGGCGGGCGTCCATACCGGGGTCGTCGAACGCTTGTGCGTACCTGCGGTTCGCTTCGACGAGCCGGTCGGTGACGGTTCCCCCGTCACCGACCGCCAGGTGGGGGCGGACGGGGGGCTCTGCGGGGAGGTGCGCAGGAGTCGACATGTCTATGACGTTAGTCGTCGTAGATCGTCCGGTCTCGTTGTGAGGACGGAAAAATCCCGTCAACTCGGTCGGCTGTGAGGTAACCCACAAGCGTGATGGTCGGTCGTCCGTTCGGGTGAAAAGCGCACCCCGCGACGCGCTGGGCCGTTGATTGACCGAAAGGACCGGTGGACTAAAGTGACGCGAAGTGGGTGGGGTGACACACTCCGGCCCGCTTGCGGGGACAGATCCCGTATCCGCAGAACAGAGCAGTTGCACAGTTTCCCCCCGCGTGCGCGGCGCGCGTACGGCTCGGCCTCCTCCCGCTCGCCGGTCGGCTGACGCCACTTCCCCGGCGCCGGCAGACCTTCCGAGCGGGTGGGGACCCGGCCGTATGCGCGGGGTGCCCGCCGGACCTGAGAGGGCCAAAGTGACAGGGCGCGAAGCGCTTCCCAGCGAGGGCGACGGCGGGCGACGGGAGGAGCGGATCCGGCACGTCCCGGTGATGCTCCAGCGGTGCCTGGACCTGCTGGCCCCGGCCCTGACGCAGCCCGGGGCAGTCGTCGTCGACTGCACCCTGGGCCTCGGCGGCCACAGCGAGGCCCTGCTCACCCGGTTCCCCGAGGCGCGCCTGATCGCCCTCGACCGGGACAAGGAGGCCCTGCGGCTCTCCGGCGAGCGCCTGGCGCCCTACGGCGAGCGCGCCACCCTGGTCCACGCCGTCTACGACGAGCTCCCCGAGGTCCTGGACCGGCTCGGCGTCCCGCGCGTCCAGGGCATCCTCTTCGACCTCGGCGTCTCCTCGATGCAGCTCGACGAGGCCGACCGCGGCTTCGCCTACGCGCAGGACGCCCCGCTCGACATGCGCATGGACCAGACCACCGGTATGAGCGCCGCAGAGGTGCTCAACACGTACGCGCCGGGCGAGCTGGTGCGCATCCTGCGGCAGTACGGCGAGGAGAAGCAGGCCAAGCGGATCGTCTCGGCGGTCGTCCGCGAGCGCGAGAAGGAGCCGTTCAGCAACAGCGCGCGGCTCGTCGAGCTGATCCGCGACTCGCTGCCCCAGGCCGCCAAGCGCACCGGCGGCAACCCCGCCAAGCGCACCTTCCAGGCGCTGCGCATCGAGGTCAACGGCGAGCTCTCGGTCCTGGAGCGGGCCATCCCGGCGGCTGTGGCGGCCCTGGACGTGGGCGGGCGGATCGCGGTCCTGTCGTACCACTCGCTGGAGGACCGCCTGGTCAAGCAGGTCTTCGCGGCCGGCGCCGCCAACACCGCCCCGCCGGGGCTGCCGGTGGTGCCCGAGCAGTACCAGCCGCGTCTGAAGCTCCTGACCCGCGGCGCCGAACTGCCCACGGAGGAGGAGATCGCCGAGAACCGGCGGGCGGCCCCCGCGAGGTTCCGCGGGGCCCAGCGCATCCGGGAGGACCTGCGGTGAGCGGACCGGCCAGGCAGCTGCGGGGGCGGGCCGCCCGGCTCGGCAGGCTGCTGCCCCCCGCGGGCACGGGCAGCGCCGCCCGCACCCCCTTCGTCCTGCTGGTCGTCGTGCTCCTCGGCGGCGGTCTGATCAGCCTGCTGCTGCTGAACTCGGCGCTGAACGAGGGCTCGTTCAAACTGAGCGAGCTGCGCCGCCAGACCACCGAGCTCACCGACGAGCAGCAGGCCCTCCAGCACGACGTGGACGGCCTCTCCGCCCCCGACGCGCTCTCCCGGCGGGCCACCGAGCTCGGCATGGTCCCCGGCGGCAGCCCCCTCTTCCTCAACCCGGACGGCACGGTCAGGGGTGCCCGGCGCGGGCGCCGTCCAGCCCGCCCCGGCCCCC
>NZ_JBJHPC010000662.1:0-3729 GCF_045257485.1 Streptomyces sp. YS-3
GTAGGGGCCGGTGTCGCGGGTGGGGTAGGGGAAGTCGTCGTCGGCTCCCGCGCCGGCGCGTGCCCGGGCCGCTTCGGCCTCGGCGCGGGCTTGGGCAGCGGCCAACAGCCGTTCCACGGCGCTTGGTTCGTGGATCTGAGCGGCCCGTACGAAGTCCTCGTCGAAGACCACGGAGGCGAATGCGTCGTCCGCGCCTCCGCGGTCGTCGTCGGGCTCCCAGCCGTTCGGGAACGGCCTGCCCCCCACGTCGTCCGGCACGGGTTCAGCCTAGCCCCGTAGCGGATGTTTTGGGCAGGGAGTGTCCGAACTCTCCCCCTCGGGTGACACCCCGCGGGTGACACCCGGGGGTGACACGTCGGAGAGACCTCGGGCACCGCCTCGGGGGCCGGGCCGTGGGCCGGTCCCGGTCAGCGCACGTGTCCGTCGCCGGTGACGATGTACTTGGTGGAGGTGAGTTCCGGCAGGCCCATGGGGCCGCGGGCGTGGAGCTTCTGGGTGGAGATGCCGATCTCGGCGCCGAAGCCGAACTGGCCGCCGTCGGTGAAGCGGGTGGAGGCGTTCACGGCGACGGTGGTGGAGTCGACCAATTGGGTGAATCGGCGGGCGGCGGCCTGGGAGGTGGTGACGATCGCCTCGGTGTGGCCGGAGGTCCACTGCCGGATGTGGGCGACGGCGGCGTCGAGGGAGTCGACGACGGCGGCGGCGATGTCGTAGGAGAGGTATTCGGTCTCCCAGTCCTCGGCGGTGGCGGCGACGACGGTCGCCTTGCCGGACTCGGCGTAGGCCTGGACGCGCGGGTCGCCGTGGACGGTGACGCCGGCCTCGGCGAGTGCGTCGAGGGCGCGGGGCAGGAAGGCGTCGGCGATGTCCTGGTGGACGAGGAGGGTCTCGGCGGCGTTGCAGACGGAGGGGCGCGAGGCCTTGGAGTTGATGAGGATGTCGACGGCCATGTCGAGGTCGGCCTGGGCGTCCACGTAGACGTGGCAGTTGCCGGTGCCGGTCTCGATGACGGGGACGGTGGACTCCTCGACGACGGTGCGGATGAGGGAGGCTCCGCCGCGCGGGATGAGGACGTCCACGAGGCCGCGGGCGCGCATCAACTCGCGTACGGAGTCGCGGGATTCGCCGGGGACGAGCTGGACGGCGTCGGCGGGCAGTCCCGCGCCGGCGACGGCGTCGCGCAGGACGCGTACGAGTGCGGTGTTGGATTCGTACGCGGAGGAGGAGCCGCGCAGCAGGACGGCGTTGCCGGACTTGAGGCAGAGGGCGGCGGCGTCGACGGTGACGTTGGGCCGGGCTTCGTAGATGATGCCGACGACGCCGAGGGGGACCCTGATCTGGCGCAGGTCGATGCCGTTGGGGAGGGTGGAGCCGCGGACGACTTCGCCGACGGGGTCGGGGAGGGCGGCGACGTCGCGTACGTCGGAGGCGATGGCGCGGACGCGGTCGGGGGTGAGGGTGAGACGGTCGATGACGGTCTCGCTGGTGCCGGCGTCGCGGGCCTTGGCGGTGTCGAGGGCGTTGGCCTGGACGATCTCGTCGGTGCGGGCTTCGAGGGCGTCGGCGATGGCCAGGAGCGCGTTGTCCTTGGCCGAGCGCGGCAATGGCGCGATATCGGCGGCGGCCGTGCGGGCCCGGTGGGCGGCCTGGGTGACCGGGGACAGGTTCTCGTTGGGGGAAAACGCGCTCATGTCCGCAGGGTAGTGCGCCGGGCCGGAGTGTTCCGCACGGATTCCACGTGCCGAGACGCCGCTCTCACGGTCCGGTCGCGCGGGGCGCGCGGGGTGCCCGGGGCGTCCAGGTCGTCCGGGCCGTCCGGGCGCGCGGGCGCCCGCACCGTCCAGAACCGAGGCGYCCAGAACCGGCGCATCCACGACCGGCGCGTCCACGACCGGCCCCTGCCGAACCGGCCCCTCCCGAACCGGCGCGTCCACGACCGACCCCCCAGCGTCCAGCCCCCCTGTCTCAAAAGGGGTGGACGCCGACGGGTGCGGCCGGGGGTGGTCCGTAGCCCTCGGCGAGGCGCTGGTGGTAGGTCTCGCGGTCGATGACCTCCAGGCCGACGATCTCCCAGGGCGGGAGTTTGGCGGTGGAGCGGTGTTCGCCCCACAGGCGCAGGGCGACGGCCGCCGCGTCGTGCAGGTCGCGGGCCTCTTCCCAGTAGCGGATTTCGGCGTGGTCGCCGGCGTATCTGCTGGTCAGTAAGAAGGGGTGGTCGTGGGCGAGCTGCTCAAGGCCGCGGCGGACCTCTTTGAGGGGGGTTTCGGTGCCGGAGACGCTGAGGGTGATGTGCCAGAGCCTGGGGGTGTCCCCGGGCTTCTCCCGCTCCTCGGTCTGGGTGATGTCGGTCCCCGTGCCCACGCTGGTCAGGGTCCGCCCGTCCTCCCCCACGGTCCTGCGGGCGTGGGTTCCCCCGGCTCGGGGCGCCGCCCCCGGGCGCGCTCGTCTCACCGGCGGCCTCCTGTGATGCTGCGATGCGATGTCGTACCCCCCGCGGGTCACCCCCGCGAGTACCCCGAAACAAAGTTGACCAGTCCGGGCCGGGTCGCGGGGCGGTTTTCGTGAAGGTGTCGTTCCGAGGGCCGGACTTTCAGCCGTTTCAGGGGTGCAGGACGACCAGATCGTCCCTGTGTACGACTTCTCGCTCGTAGGCGGGACCGAGTTCGCGGGCGAGTTCGCGGGTGGAGCGGCCGAGGAGTTGCGGGATCTCCTTGGCGTCGAAGTTGACGAGGCCGCGGGCGACGGCGCGGCCGGTGGTGTCGCGGAGTTCGACGGGGTCGCCGGCGCTGAACTCGCCCTCGACGGCGGCGATTCCGGCGGGCAGGAGGGAGGAGTGGCGTTCGACGACGGCGGTGACGGCTCCGTCGTCGAGGACGAGGTGGCCCTGGGGGGTGGAGGCGTGGGCGAGCCAGAGGAGGCGGTCGGCGGAGCGGCGGCCGGTGGGGTGGAAGTACGTGCCGGTGTCGCGGCCGGCGAGGGCGTCGGCCGCGTGGCTGGCGGAGGTGAGGACGACGGGGATGCCGGCGGCGGCGGCGATGCGGGCGGCTTCGACTTTGGTGACCATGCCGCCGGTGCCGACGCCGGCTTTGCCGGCGCTGCCGATCTGTACGTGGGCGATGTCGTCGGGTCCGTGTACTTCACCGATGCGGGTGGTGCCGGGTTTGCTGGGGTCGCCGTCGTAGAGGCCGTCGACGTCGGAGAGGAGGACGAGGAGGTCGGCGCGGACGAGGTGGGCGACGAGCGCGGCGAGGCGGTCGTTGTCGCCGAAGCGGATCTCGTCGGTGGCGACGGTGTCGTTCTCGTTGACGACGGGCAGGGCGCCCATGGCGAGGAGCTGGTCGAGGGTGCGGTAGGCGTTGCGGTAGTGGGCGCGGCGGCTGGTGTCGTCGCTGGTGAGGAGGACTTGTCCGACGCGTACGCCGTAGCGGGCGAAGGAGGCGGTGTAGCGGGCGACGAGGAGGCCTTGGCCGACGCTGGCGGCGGCCTGCTGGCGGGCGAGGTCGGTGGGGCGGCGGCGCAGGCCGAGGGGGGCTAGTCCGGCGGCGATGGCGCCGGAGGAGACCAGCACTATCTCCTTCTCGCCGCCGCTGCGGGCTTTGGCGAGGACGTCGACGAGGGCGTCGACGCGGTCGGCGTCGAGGCCGCCGGAGGCGGTGGTGAGGGAGGACGAGCCCACCTTGACGACGATCCTGCGGGCCTGGGTCACGTACTGCCTTGCCACTGTCACAC
>NZ_JBJHPC010000663.1:0-3722 GCF_045257485.1 Streptomyces sp. YS-3
CGGCGCGCCCCCCTCGGCCTGGTCGCCGGGGCCCGCAGCGGCGACAAGGGCGGGGACGCCAACGTCGGCGTGTGGGTGCGCACCGACGACGCCTGGGCCTGGCTCGCGCACACCCTCACCACGGACCGGCTGCGCCAACTGCTCCCCGAGTGCGCCGGCCTGGAGATCGAGCGGCACCTCTTCCCCCGCTTGCGCGCCCTGAACTTCACCGTCCACGGCCTCCTCGGCGAGGGCGTCGCCGCACAGGCCCGTTTCGACCCCCAGGCCAAGGCGCTCGGCGAGTGGCTGCGCTCGCGCCACCTGGACATCCCGGAGGTACTGCTGTGACGGTTCTGCCCACCGCGCTCGACACCGCCGGGGCCGAGTACGCCGCCCACCGCGAGGCCATGCTCGCCAAGCTGGCCGAGCTCGACACCGAGCACGCCAAGGCGCTCGCGGGCGGCGGCGCCAAGTACACCGAACGCCACCGGGCGCGCGGCAAGCTGCTCGCCCGTGAGCGGATCGAGCTGCTCCTCGACCCGGACACCCCGTTCCTGGAGCTGTCGCCGCTCGCCGCCTGGGGGAGCGAGTACCCCGTCGGCGCCTCGATGGTCACCGGGATCGGGGTCGTCGAGGGCGTCGAGTGCCTGATCACCGCCAACGACCCGACCGTACGCGGCGGCGCCTCCAACCCGTGGACGCTGAAGAAGGCGCTGCGGGCCAACGAGATCGCGTACGCCAACCGGCTGCCGTGCATCAGCCTGGTGGAGTCCGGCGGGGCCGATCTGCCCTCCCAGAAGGAGATCTTCATCCCGGGCGGGGCGCTCTTCCGCGACATCACCCGGCTCTCCGCCGCCGGCATCCCCACCATCGCGGTGGTCTTCGGCAACTCGACCGCCGGTGGCGCGTACGTACCGGGGATGTCCGACCACACCGTCATGATCAAGGAGCGGTCGAAGGTCTTCCTCGGCGGCCCGCCGCTGGTGAAGATGGCCACCGGCGAGGAGAGCGACGACGAGTCGCTGGGCGGCGCCGAGATGCACGCCCGCACCTCCGGCCTCGCCGACCACTACGCGGTGGACGAGCGCGACGCCCTGCGCCAGGCCCGGCGGATCGTCGCCCGCCTCAACCACCGCAAGGCGCACCCCGACCCGGACCCGGGGTACGAGCCGCCGAAGTACGACGAGGACGAGCTGCTGGGGATCGTGCCCGGGGACCTCAGGACGCCGTTCGACCCGCGCGAGGTGATCGCCCGGCTCGTCGACGGCTCCGACTTCGACGAATTCAAGCCTCTCTACGGGCCGAGTCTGGTCACCGGCTGGGCGCGGCTGCACGGCTATCCCGTCGGCATCCTCGCCAACGCCCAGGGCGTGCTGTTCTCCGCCGAGTCGCAGAAGGCCGCCCAGTTCATCCAGCTCGCCAACCAGCGCGACATCCCGCTGCTGTTCCTGCACAACACCACCGGCTACATGGTCGGCCGGGAGTACGAGCAGGGCGGGATCATCAAGCACGGCGCCATGATGATCAACGCGGTCAGCAACTCGAAGGTGCCGCATCTGTCGGTGCTCATGGGCGCCTCCTACGGCGCCGGGCACTACGGCATGTGCGGGCGCGCCTACGACCCCCGGTTCCTCTTCGCCTGGCCCGGCGCCAAGTCCGCCGTCATGGGTCCGCAGCAGCTCGCCGGAGTCCTCTCGATCGTCGCCCGCGCCTCCGCGCGGGCCAAGGGGCAGCCGTACGACGAGGAGGCGGACGCCGGGCTGCGCGCCATGGTCGAGCGGCAGATCGAGGCCGAGTCGCTGCCGGTGTTCCTGTCCGGGCGGCTCTACGACGACGGCGTCATCGACCCCCGCGACACCCGCACGGTCCTCGGCATCTGTCTGTCCGCCGTCCACACGGCCCCGGTCGAAGGCGCGCGCGGCGGCTTCGGCATCTTCAGGATGTGAGGCGCTGATGATCCAGTCCGTTCTTGTCGCCAACCGGGCCGAGATAGCCTCCCGGGTCTTCCGTACCTGCCGTGACCTGGGCATCTCCACGGTCGCCGTGCACTCCGACCCGGACGCGTCGCTGCCGTACGTCCGGGAGGCCGACGCCGCCGTGCGGCTGCCGGGGGCCGCGCCCGCCGAGACGTATCTGCGCGGCGAGCTGATCGTGAAGGCCGCCCTCGCGGCGGGCGCGGACGCCGTGCACCCGGGGTACGGGTTCCTCTCCGAGAGCGCCGGGTTCGCGCGGGCCGTCCTCGACGCGGGGCTCACCTGGATCGGCCCGCCCCCGGCGGCCGTGGAGGCGATGGCCTCCAAGACCCGCGCCAAGGAGCTGATGCGGGCGGCCGGGGTGCCGCTGCTCGCGCCCGTCGACCCGGCGCAGGCCACCGACGCCGATCTGCCGCTGCTCCTGAAGGCGGCGGCGGGCGGCGGCGGACGCGGGATGCGGATCGTCCGGGAACTCGCCCTGCTGGAAGCGGAGCTGGCCGCCGCGTCCGCCGAGGCGCGGTCCGCGTTCGGGGACGGCGAGGTGTTCGCGGAGCCGTACGTGGAGCGCGGACGCCATGTCGAGGTGCAGATCATGGCCGACGCGCACGGCACGGTCTGGGCGCTCGGCACTCGCGACTGCTCGCTCCAGCGCCGCCACCAGAAGGTCATCGAGGAGGCCCCGGCGCCCGGACTGCCCGAGGCCCTGCGCACCCGGCTGCGCACGGCCGCCTTGGCCGCCGCGCGGGCCGTCTCCTACCGGGGCGCGGGCACGGTCGAGTTCCTGGTGGACCCGCACGGCCGGGCGTACTTCCTGGAGATGAACACCCGCCTCCAGGTCGAACACCCCGTCACCGAGGCCGTGTTCGGGATCGACCTGGTCGCGCTCCAGCTCAAGGTCGCCGAGGGCGCGGCCCTGCCCGCCGAACCGCCCGAGCCCGTGGGGCACGCCGTCGAGGCGCGGCTGTACGCGGAGGACCCGGCGAACGGCTGGACCCCGCAGACCGGGGTGCTGCACCGCCTCGACGTACCCGGGGTCCGGCTGGACCGGGGCTACGGCGACGGCGACACCATCGGCGTCCACTACGACGCCATGCTCGCCAAGGCCGTCGTCCACGCCCCCACCCGCGCCGCCGCCGTACGCAAGCTCGCCCGCGCCCTCGAACGGGCCGAGGTGCACGGACCCGGCACCAACCGCGACCTGCTCGTCCGCTCGCTGCGCCACCCCGACTTCACCTCCGGCCGCGTCGACACCGGCTTCTACGACTGCCATCTGCCCGCCCTCACCGAACCGCGCCCCGGGGAGGCGCACGCGGCCCTCGCCGCCGCCCTGGCGGACGCGGCGGGCCGCACCTCCCGCTTCGGCGGGGGCTGGCGCAACCTGCCGTCCCAGCCGCAGAGCAAGCGGTACGGCGACCACGAGATCCGCTACCGCCTCACCCGCCGGGGCCTGGTCGCCGAGGACTTCCCGGACGTACGCCTCCAGACGTGCGAACCCGGCCGCGTACGGCTCGAAGTGGACGGCGTCGCACGGGACTTCCGTGTCGCCCGGTACGGCGACCGGGTGTACGTCGACACCGCCACCGGCTCGTACGCGCTGACCGCGCACCCCCGCTTCACCGGCCCCGGCGACCTGCTCGCCCCCGGATCGCTGCTCGCGCCGATGCCGGGCGTGGTCGTCCGGGTCGCGGACGGGCTCGCCGAAGGGGCCCGCGTCACCGCCGGACAGCCGCTGCTCTGGCTGGAGGCGATGAAGATGACCCACCCCATCAC
>NZ_JBJHPC010000664.1:0-3715 GCF_045257485.1 Streptomyces sp. YS-3
GTCCGACTCCCCGGGCCGCTTTGCCCACACATACGCGTCCACCAGCGCGTCCCCCGTCCGCGTCGTGGGCCGCTCCCCCAGCGCCCGGCCGGGCGGATTGCACCAGGTCTCCTTGGGGTCGCCGCCCCCGTACGGCCCGTTCCCGTTGCGGCTCGTGTCGATCACGAAGTGCTTGCCGCCGAGCTTCGCCGAGAGCTGGTGGCCGAAGTCCCGGCTCGCCGCCGTCGTCTGGAAGTTGGAGACGTTGACGGCGAAGCCGTCGGCCTCCGTCACCCCCGCCCGCCGCAGCGGCTCGTCCAGCGCGTCCGGCCGCTGCCACCCCGCGTTGCCCGCGTCCACGTACACCTTCACGCCCGGCTGCCGCTTCAGCCGCTCGACCGCCTTCTTCAGCAGGTCGTACCGCTCCTCCGCGAACCGCGCGGGCGTACAGCCGTCCACCAGGTGCAGCACCGCGTCCGGCTCCAGGACCACCGTGGCGGACCGGTCCCCGATCCCCGCCGCCACCTTGTCCACCCACGCCCGGTACGCGTCCCCGTCCGCCGCCCCGCCCTTGGAGAACTGGCCGCAGTCGCGGTGCGGGATGTTGTAGAGGACCAGCAGCGCCGTCCGGTCGGCCTCGGCCGCCGCCTCGGTGAAGCCCCTCGCCTCCGACTCCGGGTTCTCCGGGCCGATCCACTCCCCGACCGGCTGCTCCGCGATCTTCCCGATCAGCGCGGCCCTCGCGTCGTCCCCGCTCTTGCGATAAGTGGCGGCCTGCCGCGCCGCGTTGCCGTCCGGATTGACCCAGAACGGATCGGTCGCCTTGGGCTGCTGCGCCACCTCGGGCTTCCCGCTGCCGTCCGAGGAGGACGAGGAGGACGAGCAGGACGTCAGCAGCAGGGCCGCGCCCACCGCCATCACCGCCACCCCGACCGCGCCCGTCCGCGTACCACTGAGCAACATCCGATCCCCCTCGACGTACTTTTCCGGACGCTTCCCCCGATCCATCGTGGCACACCGGCGCGTGCCCTCACGAGCCAGATCCCACCGAGCGCGCACGGAAGGCGACTTGGCGTTATCCGGCCCTAGGCCGAAAGCGCACACCGGTTCTACAGTGGTCGCATCGGCCCCGTCCCCGTCCCCGGCCACAGTCCGACGCCGGCCCACCGAACCTCCCGTGGAGGTGCCGGGCTTCTCCCGCAGCCCGCGCGCCCGCGGTCGAGGACCAGCCCGGCCGGCGGCTCCGGGGGGAGCGGGCCGTCGGCCGGGCCAGGTACGCGACGGGCGCCGCCGCGCGCTCAGGGCCGGGGGGACGGCACCGGCGCGCGCATGTCCGTCAGATACGCCGACACCACCACGTTCGCCGTGTAGGTACGCGCCTTGCGGTCGTAGGTGCCCCCGCAGGTGATCAGCCGCAGCTCCGCGCGCCCCGCCCGGCGCGGCCCGTACACCTTGTGCGCGTCGAACCGGTCCCGCCCGAAGACCTGTACGTCGTCGATGGTGAACTCGGCGACCGACCCGTCGCTCCTGGTCACCCGGACCTTCTGGCCGGGCCGGGTGGCGCTCAGGCCGTAGAAGACTGCGGGCTTGCGCTGGGTGTCGACGTGGCCGACGAGCAGCGCCGGGCCGGGCCCGCCGGGTTCGACCCCGGCGCCGAACCAGCCGACCGTGCCCGGCCGGTCGTACGGTGGCGGATCGACCGCGCCCGAGGTGTCGAGGCCGCGCGGCACGACGGGTGCGGTCACGCCTATGGAGGGGATTTCGACCCGCCGGGGCGGCGCCGCCGTCACGGGGTCGTGCGCCGGTGGCAGGGGTACGCCCAACGGGCGCCCCACGGCGGCCACATCACCGGTGGTCGGGGCCGAGCTGCCGCCCGGGCCGTCGGTCACGTCGCGGCCCCACAGCCACAGACCGACCAGCAGGACCGCCCACGCCACGCCGGTCAGCAGCCGTCCGGTGCCGGACGTGTGCTCGCAGGACATGGCCCGCTCGCCTCAGCCGCCGCCGCGCCGGCGCCGCACGCTGCGGCCCGCCACCGCGATCGCCGCCACGGCCGCCAGGGCCAGGCCGATCACCGCGTGCCGGGTGCCGGGACCCTCCTCGGTGGCCTGCCGCTCGGCGAGCCGCGCGGTGCCGCCGCCGCCCGCGTGGACGGGGGCGTGCGGGGTGGCGTGGTGGTCGGGGTGCTCGTCCGGGTGGTGGTCGCCGTCGTGCCGGCCGTCGTGCCGACCGTCGTGGTGGCCGTCGTTGTGGCCGTCGTTGTGGCCGTCGTTGTGGCCGTCGTTGTGGCCTCCGCCGTGGACGACGGTGACACGGCCGGAGGCCTGGCCCGAGCTGTCCTTGCAGTTGACCCAGATGTCGTAGTCGTGCGCCTGGGCGTCCGAGCGGATGCGGGCCTGCGCGAAGAGGCCCCCGTCCGCCGCCGGCGTGAAGTGCGCCTGCGAGACGAAGGCCTCCGAGGTCCCGATGGCCTGCCGGCCGCTGCACACGCTGACCCGCAGGGCCACCTCGCCGCCGGGGGCGATCGTGGACGGCGTCACCGTCAGCGAGCCGTGCCCATCGGAATCCGCGGTCGCGGCGGACACGGGCATCAGAGCGGTGGCGGCTGCCACGGCCGCACAGAGTGTGACCTGTCGAAAACGCATCGTGAACCTCCTGTACGAAGATTCACCCGCCGCGCCGCGTTTCGCATCCCGGGCGCGCCCGAACGGCTGCACGCCGCCCGGTGCGGGGCGGAGCCCGCGGCGGCTAGATCAGCTCCACCAGGTCCGCGATCGAGTCGACGGTCGTGGACGGGCGGAACGGGAAGTTCTCCACGTCCTGCGGCCGGGTGAGCCCGGTCAGCACCAGGAACGTCTGCATCCCCGCCTCCAGCCCCGCCAGGACGTCCGTGTCCATCCGGTCGCCGATCATCGCGCTGGTCTCCGAGTGCGCCCCGATCGCGTTCAGCCCGGTCCGCATCATCAGCGGGTTGGGCTTGCCCGCGAAGTACGGCTTCTTGCCGGTCGCCTTGGTGATCAGCGCGGCCACCGCGCCGGTCGCGGGCAGCGGGCCCTCGGCGGAGGGTCCGGTCTCGTCGGGGTTGGTGCAGATGAACCGCGCCCCGCCGTTGATGAGCCGGATCGCCTTGGTGAGCGCCTCGAAGCTGTACGTACGGGTCTCGCCCAGCACCACGTAGTCCGGCTCGTGGTCGGTGAGCACGTAACCGATGTCGTGCAGGGCGGTGGTGAGCCCGGCCTCCCCGATCACATACGCCGTGCCGCCGGGCCGCTGGTCGTCCAGGAACTTGGCGGTGGCGAGCGCCGAGGTCCAGATGTTCTCCACCGGCACGTGCAGCCCCATACGGGCGAGCCGCGCCTGCAGGTCGCGGGGCGTGTAGATGGAGTTGTTGGTCAGGACCAGGAAGGGCTTGCCGGACTCCTTGAGCCCCTTGAGGAAGGCGTCCGCCCCCGGGATCGGCGTGCCCTCGTGGATGAGGACCCCGTCCATGTCGGTGAGCCAGGATTCGATCGGCTTGCGCTCGGCCATGGGGCGGATTCTCCTGCGGTGTGCGATGGGGTGAGCTGGGCGGTGCCGGGGTGCACCGCGCTGTGCCGTACCGACAGCGCCCAGCCTAGTCAGGAACCGCCGGGTTTCACCTGGCCGATGCCCCGGAACCCGGACCGTCCGCCGCGCCGGGCGGTCCGGCCGCGCGGCCGGACCGCCCCCGCGTCAGCGCCTCCGCAGCCGCCACACC
>NZ_JBJHPC010000665.1:0-3706 GCF_045257485.1 Streptomyces sp. YS-3
CCCCTCGGCCACCGCCCCCGTGCGGACCAGGGCCTCCGGCACCCCCAAGCCGCCCAAGTCCAGCCACCCCGCCAAGCCCGGCACCGCCTCCCCGCGCCCCGGCACCTCGCCGACCGCGAAGCCGACCGGCGGCCACTCGGCGGGCCCCGGCCTCCCCACCGGTTCGTCCGGCAGCCCGACGGGGCTGTCGAAGAAGCCGACTCCGCCCTCTGGAGCCAGTACGTGAAAGCCCCTCGCCGCAAGACCCCTCGTACGGGTCCCGGTACCGCACGCAAGCCCAGACGCCGCAGACTGCCGATGCGCTATCTGCTGCCCCTGCTCTTCCTCGTCGCCCTGCTCGCGATGCTGATGCTGCGCGGATACGTCCACAACGAGATACTCGCCGACCACCGAATACGCCCCGAGGCGTCCACCGACCAGGTGCCCGAACGCATCCTGGACGGCGGTCCGGTGATCGACGCGCGGGGCACCGCCAAGCCCACCAGCCTCGACATCCCCAAGCACAAGCTGGTGCTCACCTTCGACGACGGCCCGGACCCCACCTGGACCCCGAAGGTGCTCGACCAGCTGAAGAAGTACCACGCGCACGGCGTCTTCTTCGTCACCGGCGCCAACGCCGCCCGCTACCCCGGTCTCATCAAGCGGATGGTCGACGAGGGCCACGAGGTCGGTCTGCACACCTTCAACCACCCCGACCTCTCCTACCAGTCGCACGCCCGTATCGACTGGGAGCTCGCGCAGAACCAGCTGGCCCTGGAAGGCGCCGCCGGTATCCGCACCTCCCTCTTCCGGCCGCCGTACTCGTCGTTCGCGGATGCGATCGACGACCAGAACTGGCCGGTGATCAAGTACGTGGGCAGCCGCGGGTACATCACCGCGCTGGACTCCACGGACAGTGAGGACTGGCAGCGCCCCGGCATCAAGACGATCATCAAGAACGCCACGCCCAAGCACGGGAAGGGCGCCATCGTCCTGATGCACGACTCCGGCGGCGACCGCTCGCAGACCGTGGCCGCGCTCGACACCTTCCTGCCCCAGCTCCAGGGCAAGGGCTACACGTTCGTGAATCTGACCGAGGCCCTGAACGCGCCCAGCGCGCACACCCCGGTCACCGGCATGGACCTGTGGAAGGGCAAGGCGTTCGTCTTCGCCGTCCAGGTCTCGGAGAGCAGCACCGACATCCTGGTGGGCGGGCTCGCCGTGATCGGCGTGCTGGTCTTCGCCCGGTTCGGCCTGATGCTGATCCTGTCGTTCCTGCACGCGCGCAAGGTCCGTAAGCGCGGCTTCCGCTGGGGCCCCGAGGTCACCGAGCCGGTCTCGGTGATCGTCCCGGCGTACAACGAGCGCGAGTGCATCGCCAACACCGTGCGCTCGCTGATGGCCGGCGACCACCCCATCGAGATCCTCGTCGTCGACGACGGCTCCACCGACGGCACCGCGGACATCGTCGAGGCGATGTGGCTGCCGAACGTCCGGGTGATCCGCCAGCCCAACGGCGGCAAGCCCTCCGCGCTCAACAACGGCATCCGCAACGCCCGCCACGACATCGTCGTGATGATGGACGGCGACACCGTCTTCGAGCCGTCGACCGTACGCGAGCTGGTGCAGCCGTTCGGCGACCCGAGGGTCGGCGCGGTCGCGGGCAACGCCAAGGTGGGCAACCGCGACTCGCTCATCGGCGCCTGGCAGCACATCGAGTACGTGATGGGCTTCAACCTGGACCGCCGGATGTACGACGTACTGGGCTGCATGCCGACCATCCCCGGCGCGGTCGGCGCCTTCCGCCGCACCGCCCTGGAGCGGGTCGGCGGCATCAGCGAGGACACCCTCGCCGAGGACACCGACGTCACCATGGCGATGCACCGCGACGGCTGGCGGGTGGTGTACGCGGAGAACGCGCGCGCCTGGACCGAGGCGCCCGAGTCCGTGCAGCAGCTCTGGTCGCAGCGCTACCGCTGGTCGTACGGCACGATGCAGGCCATCTGGAAGCACCGCGGCGCCGTCTTCGAGCGCGGCCCCTCGGGCCGCTTCGGCCGCGTGGGCCTGCCCCTGGTGTCGCTCTTCATGGTCCTGGCCCCGCTCCTGGCCCCCCTGATCGACGTGTTCCTCCTGTATGGCCTGGTCTTCGGCCCGACCCAGAAGACCGTGGTGGCCTGGCTGAGCGTCCTGCTCATCCAACTGGTCTGCGCGGCCTACGCGTTCCGCCTGGACCGCGAACGCCTCACCCACCTGGTGTCGCTCCCGCTCCAGCAGATCCTCTACCGCCAGCTGATGTACGTGGTGCTCCTCCAGTCCTGGATCACCGCCCTCACCGGCGGTCGCCTGCGCTGGCAGAAGCTGCGGCGCACGGGTGTGGTGGAGGCGCCGGGGGGCATTCCCAGCCAGCGCGGCAGCAAGGAGAACATCGACCGGAGGCCCGTCGGATGACCGCACCGATACCCCAGCCCTTCGTCGAGGTGCCCGCGGCCGTGGCCGCGGTGAGCGCCGAGAAGAAGCCCAAGGCGTCGGGCCGCGACCGCTATCTGGACCTGCTGCGTTCGCTCGCGCTCGTCCGCGTGGTCGTCTACCACCTCTTCGGCTTCGCCTGGCTCTCGATCGTCTTCCCGTCGATGGGTGTGATGTTCGCGCTCGCCGGATCGCTGATGGCGCGCTCGCTGAGCCGGCCCGCCTGGAGCGTCATCCGCGGCCGGCTGCGGCGGCTGCTGCCGCCGATGTGGGCGTTCGGCGCGGTGATCCTCACCGCGATGTTCGCGGCGGGCTGGAAGCCGGACAAGGAGCAGGGCCTGTGGTGGTGGGCCAAGCTCTTCAACTACCTGGTGCCGGTGGGCACCCCGCCGTTCCCGTGGTCGATCGGCCACAAGGACGGCATGCTGGAGCAGACCTGGGCCGTCCAGGCGGCCGAGCCGCTCTGGTACCTGCGGGCCTATCTGTGGTTCGTGCTCGCCTCGCCGCTGCTGCTGAAGCTGTTCCGCAAGCTGCCCTGGCCGGTGCTGCTGGCCCCGCTGGCGCTGACGGCGGTCCTGGGGACCGGTGTGGTCACCATCCCCGGCGACACCGGCTCGGTGATCACCGACTTCGTCACCTACGCGGCCTGCTGGGTGCTCGGCTTCGCGCACCACGACGGGCTGATCCAGAAGCTGCCGCGCTATCTGCTGGTGTCCTGTTCGTCGATGGTGATGGCGTTCGGCCTGTGGTGGGCCTCCGGGCACCCCACCCAGGACGGCTGGGACCTCAACGACATCCCGCTGGCCCAGGCCACCTGGTCGTTCGGCTTCTGCGCGATCCTGCTGGCGTACTCGCCGTCCTGGCCGGAACTGCCGGGCCGGCTGGCCCGCTACGACCGGCTGGTCACGCTCTCCAACAACCGGGCCGTCACGATCTACCTGTGGCACAACACGCTGATCGCGGCTGCCGTGCCGCTCCTCGACCAGGTGTGGAACGTCCCCGGGATCGGCTCGCACTTCGACGGGTTCCTGACCACGACCTATGACGAGTGGATGTTCGTCCTGGTCTGGCCGCTGATCGGGCTGATGATCCTGTCCACGGGCTGGATCGAGGACGTGGCCGCCAAGCGCAGTCCCCGGCTGTGGCCGGACGGCAGGGTGCGGAGCCGCCGCAGGCGCTGACGGCGACCCGCCACCACCGGCCGATCGCGGTACCCGAGGGCCCGGACCACAGCGTCCGGGCCCTCGTGCTGTGCCCGGCC
>NZ_JBJHPC010000666.1:0-3680 GCF_045257485.1 Streptomyces sp. YS-3
GACCGGTGCCGGCCGGGGGCGGACGGCTGGACGGGCGGGGCCGCCTCAGCCCTTCAGCCCGCTCGATGTCAACGACTGGATGAAGGTCCGCTGGGCGAACAGGAAGGCGAGCAGCACCGGAAGCACCGTGATCACATTGCCCGCCATCACCGCCGCCCACTGGGTGTGGTGCTGCCCCTGGAAGGTGGTCAGCCCCAGTTGGAGGGTGTACTGGGTGTCGTGGTTGATGGCGATCAGCGGCCAGGACAGGTCGTTCCAGGTGGCGAGGAAGGTCAGTACCGCGACCGTGGCGAGCGCGGGCCGGGCCAGCGGCGCCACGATCGAGAAGAGCACCCGCAGCCGTGAGCACCCGTCGATCCAGGCGGCCTCCTCCAGCTCCCTGGGCAGCGTGAGGAAGAACTGCCGGAAGAGGAACACCGCGAACGGGGTGACCAGCGACGGCACGATCAGCGCGCCCAGCGTGTCGATCAGCCCCAGCCACTTCATCACCAGGAACGTGGGGATCATCGTCAGCTGGAACGGGATCACCATCGTCGCCAGCATCAGCGCGAGCAGCGCCCGTGAACCCCGGAACCGCATCCGGGCGAAGGCGTAGCCGCCGAGCGAGCCGAGCACCAGGTTCGAGCCGACGGCGACGGTCGAGACGATGCAGGAGTTGGCGAACCAGCGCGGGAACATCGCGTTGCCCAGCACATAGCGGTACCCGCCGAAGTCGATCCCCCTCGGCCACAGCGCGGGCGGGAAGCGGTTGATCTCGGCGTTGGTCATCACCGAGCTGAGCACCAGCCACACCAGCGGCAGCGCGAAGAGCAGCGAGAGCGGCGCCAGCAGCAGATGCCAGGGGCTGAACGGCAGCCGGCGCCGTCGGGCGGTCCGCGGCACCGGCGCCGCCGCGGGCGCCGCGCCCTCGCCGACCATGGTGGAGGCGGTCATCGGGCCGCTCCTTCCGCGCGCAGGGGCCCGGCGGCGCTGCCGGTGGTGCGCTCCCGGTGACGGCGGTAGAGCGTCACCGCCGTGCCCGCGAGCAGCAGGGCGACCGCCAGGACGTACGCGGCGGCGGCCCCGTAGCCCGCGGTGAAGGTGCGGAACGCCTGCTCCCAGACGAAGTACACGATGACCGTGGTCGACTCCAGCGGGCCGCCCTTGGTCGTCACGTACACCAGGTCGAAGACCTGCAGCGAGGTGATCAGCTGCCACAGCACCAGGAACGCGGTGACGGGGGCGAGCGCCGGCAGCGTCACGTACCGCAGCACCTGCGCCCGGTTCGCCCCGTCCAGGCGTGCCGACTCCAGGAGTTCGGCGGGTACGTCCTGGAGCGCGGCGAGGAAGACCACGACGCAGAAGCCGGTCCCGCTCCACAGCGAGATCGCCAGGAGCACGGACAGCGACTGGCCGGGGTCGGTCAGGAAGCCCTGCGGGGAGACGCCCAGCTTGTGCAGGATCGAATTGGCCGCGCCGAACTGCGGGTCGAAGATGAAGGAGAACAGCACGCCCTGGGCGGCGGCCGAGATGACGAACGGCAGGAAGACGAATGTGCGGTAGAGGCCGACGAACCGGATCCGCCGGTTGAGCGCCAGCGCCAGCGCGAGGCCGCCGGCCAGGCTGAGCGGCACATAGACGCCCGCGTAGACGAGGGTGTTCTCCACCGCCTTGCGAAACCCCGGGTCCTTCGACAGGGCCCGGTAGTTGTCGAGGCCGACCCAGCGGCCGGGGGTGACCAGATCGTCGGCGCGGAACGACAGCAGCAGCGACCAGACGACCGGAACGACGCTCAGCCCCAGGATCACCAGGACCGACGGGCCGATGAACGCCCAGGCGGTGGCGGTCTCGCCGCGTGCCCGCCGGCGCCGGGCCCGGCGCCGCTCGGGGGGCTCCCGGTCGGCCGGGGCCAGGGTGAGCGGGCGGGGCGCGCCCGTACGGGATCCTCGGTCCACGACGACCCTCCTCATCGGGGAATCAGCAGGGCGGCGTCGGCCTTGTCGGCGCAGCGGCGCACCGCCTTGGCCGGGGAGGCCCGGCCGAGCAGCACGGACACCACCGCCTCGCCGGTGGCCCGGGAGATCTGCGGATAGGCGGGGTGGATGGGCCGCACCCGGGCGGTCTCCAGGGCCTTGGTGAAGACCGGGAGGCCGACGGTGGCGGCAGAGTGACGCTGCCACGCGCTCTCCCGCTCGGTCCGTCTGCTCAGCGGCAGACTGCCGCCCCCTATGTCCCACCGCACGTCCTGCGCGGGTGTGATGAGCCAGCGGACGAACTCCACCGCGGCCTTGGCACGCGCCCCGCCGTTGTCGAAGACGGTCCAGGTGTCCGGCCCGGAGATGGTCAGCGGCCGGCCGCTGTAGGTGGGCATGGGCACCACGTCGTACGGCAGCTTGGACTCCACGATGTTGGGCAGCTGCCACGGCCCGGTGATCACCATGCCCATCCGGCCCGAGACGAACACCTGGTACATCTGCTCGCTGCCGGGCTTGGGGTCGATGTAGACGCTCTTGTCGGCGACCAGCTGGGCCACCGTCTCCAGGGCCCGCCGTCCGGCCTCGGCGAAGCCGATGCTCTTGCCGTCGGGGGCGATCACGTCACCGCCCAGGTCCCAGATCATCGGCCACAGCCGCCACACGGTGTCCTCGTCGCCCGCGCCCGGCCAGGCGGTGCCGAAGACGCCGTGCCCCGCGTCGGTGAGCTTCTTCGCGGTCGCCACGAACTCCGGCCAGGTCCAGCCCGCCCTGGGCAGCGGGATACCGGCGCGCCGGAAGAGCGTGGTGTTGCAGGCGACGGCGAGCGAGTCGAGCAGCGAGGGCGCGGCCCGCACCTTGCCGTGCAGGGTGACGGCCTCCCTGACGGAGGGCCAGAAGTCTGTCCACGGCGGCGAGCCGTCGTGCAGCGCGCCGGTCAGGTCGACGACCTTGGGGCTGCGGGCGATGCTCGCGAGGTCCGAGCCGAAGATGTACGCGATGTCCGGGTAGGCGCCGGCCGCGAGCGCCGCCGTCACCTTCTGGAGCATGGCGTCGGCGACCACGCCGCCGCCGCTCGCGTTCACCCGGATGCGGGACTGCGACCGGTTGAAGTCGGCGGCGAGCGCCTCGACGGCCTTGGCCCCGATCTCGTTCTGGCCGTGCCACATCTCGATGGTGACCCGGCCGTCGGCGCCGACGCCGTCGGAGGTGGTCGCGGCGCAGGCGTCGAGCAGGGGTACGGCCGCGGCCCCGGCGACGACGCCCGCCCCGGTGCGAAGCACCCGGCGGCGCGGGAGGCCCGGGACGGGGTGGGGCTTGCTGGTGCGGTCCTGACCGGCGGGCATGGTCGTCCATCCCTTCGCGGGCGCGCCCCGCCTCGGACGCGGGACCCACGTCCTGGCGACTCGGGCCGGACTCCGGACCGGGTCAGGATCCGCTACCGGCTGGGCACGCCTCTCGAAGTGCCGGGCCGCACTGAGGCCCCGCACTGGCTGGATGAAAGCGCCTCGGGGAGCACGCGTCAAGTACCCCGGAGGGCCCGCCGACCGCGTGCCGCGGGCCACCACGCACCACCGCCGCGCGCAAGAGCGCGCTTTCGGCCTACTCGCCGGTACGGGGTGACCGGGTGACCCGGGAACGCGGAAGAGGCGAGGCGGGACGGGCGGCCGGCGCGCGGGTATCAGGGGGCGGTGAAAACCAGCTCCGACCAGCGGACCCCGGGACGCC
>NZ_JBJHPC010000667.1:0-3675 GCF_045257485.1 Streptomyces sp. YS-3
GCGGCGGGCTTGGTGCCCGGACATGTTCTGAGAGCGGCGGGCGGGGTCACGTGTCGGTCTTCTGCGGGATGAGCGCGGCCAGGACGGCAGCCGCGCCGATGAGACTGAAGGTGGCCTCGCCGGTCTGCTGACCGACGGTCAGCAGGACGATTCCCAGGCTGCCGACGACACCGAGCCGGTGGTGGACCAGCTTCTCGGCGGCGATGACGGCGAGGGCGAGCAAGAGAGCGGTCATGGGCATGGAGTCCCTCCCCCGAGAGGTCCGCCTGGTGGAGGTTCCGCGCGAACTTCACCAAGTTGGCGGACAACTTGGTGAAGTTGTCCCGCTACCTCAAGAGCCATAAACCAACTTCACGACAACTCCCTTTGGCTGTCGGATAGTTGTAGCGTGCGGGTGTGACGTCGGAACCTGAGGTGACGGACGACGGCGGTGCCAGGCGCACGCCCGATGATGTGGCCGCCTCGCTGCGGGCCCGGATCCGGGCGGGTGAGCTCAAGGTGGGGGACAAACTGCCCACCCAGGCCTGGCTGGTGGAGCACTACGGGGTGGAGCGGACGGTGGTGCGCCAGGCCCTGCTGCAACTGCACGGCGAGGGGCTGATCACCGAGGGCCGCAAGGGCGCCCCGGCGAGGATCGCCAGCGCCGCGCCGGCCCCCGTCCGCCCCGCGGACGAGGAGCCGAAGCGGACGGCGGCCGTGCTGAGCCCCCGGGTGGCGGAGGCGTTCCGGGCCGAGGAGGTGCGGATCGACGCGGTGTGCCTGACCACGGAGACCCTCAACCTGGCGCTGGGCGAGCCGCTCGCCGCCATCCACGCGGGGCTGTTCCGCCCGGCCTCGGTCCACGTCCGCGTCCTGCTGCCGGACCGCGGCATCAACCTGGCCTTCCCCCGGCCCGTGCGCCGCTCGGCGGCCGACGACCGGCTGGTCCACGAGCGGTGGCTGAGCCAGCGCAACACCCAGGGCATCGTCCTGCGGGACAACCTGGAGGCGCTGCACATCGTCGAGGGGATCGACGTCCACATCGAGTTCCAGGCGCTGCCGCTGACCTCGCCGATCAAGCTGTATCTGCTGAACGGCTCCGAGGCGCTCTTCGGCTACTACGACATCACCGAGCGCGAGCAGCAGATCGCCGACACCTCCGTGGAGATCTTCGACTCGCTCGGCAACCAGTCGATGCTGTTCCAGTTCCTGCGCAGCGCGGGAGCGCGGGACGCGGCCTTCGTGGACCGCTCGCAGCGGTGGTTCGACAACCTCTGGGAGACCATCACCACCAGCCTCGACCTCGGGCGCTGAGGAAAGGCGCCCGCGAAGTGGCGGTGGGGAATGGGAAGTTGCGTGGACGGGGCAGTATGGGGGACGGGGTGACGCTATTCTGCCCTCCTCCCCGACGGACGGAGTGCTGTGGACGACCCGCACGATCTCCTCGACGCCGCCCAATGCGTCATCTTCGACTTCGACGGGCCCGTGTGCGATCTCTTCGCGAAATACACCGCGGCGGATGTGGTGGAGGACCTCTGCGAATGGCTGGAACGGGTCCTCGACGTGAGTGTCCCGCCCGGCGAATTCGCGGCGGATCCGCTCGGATACCTCGGCCTGGTCGAGCGGAACCTGCACGGCGGACGGTGGGTGCGAGAGCTGGAGAAACGTCTCACTGAACAAGAGGAACGCGCCGCGGAGTCGGCCCAGCCGACGGAGGGAGCGGCCGACCTGATACGGGAACTCGACGCTCTGGAGACCCGGCTCGGCATTGCCACCAACAATTCCGCCGAGGCGGTGGGGGCGTATCTCAGACGGATGGATCTGGCCGAGAGTTTCGGCGCGCACGTCCACGGCCGCGCGGCCGACATCGCCAAGCTGAAGCCGGACCCGGACTGCCTGCTGCGGGTCCTCGGCTCGACGGGGTCCGCGCCGGAGGAGGCCGTCATGATCGGGGACTCGGAGAAGGACCTCGGCGCCGCCGCCCGGCTCAGGGTCCCGTTCATCGCCTTCGTGCCGCACGCCAGGGAGAGCCGGGAATCCGGCGAACACGATCCTGAGAGCCGATGGTACGAGCGAGTGCCGGTCGTGGAGTCCCTCGGTGAGCTCCTGAGCAGGTGAGGGGGCCGGAGCCGGGGCGGCACGGGCCGACGGAGGCGCCGGTCCGGACGACACCCCGGTCGAAAACGTTGAATCCGCGCCTTCTGGCACCGGTCGCCCTGTAGCGTCCCGCTCCGGCCCCTCTGTCCTCCCGCGGCACGACCCGCGCCGCACTCTAAGGCTCGCGATGGCAACGGAAGCGTCCCCGGCACGGCTGACGGCGGCCGGGCTCAGCCGGGACGGCGACCGGGGGGTGACCGGCCCGCTCCAGGGGCACCACCACGAGGCGTACGCGATCGTACTCCCGCCGGGGCACCCGCTCGGCGCGGATTACACGCGGGGAAAACTGCGGGTGCGCCGGGAGAACCTGCGCTGGTTCGACCGGCGTACTTTCGCCTCCGAGGAAAAGCTGCTGATGGCACTCCGGGGCCGTGTTTCCCGTATTCCCCCATGCGCCGAATTCACCGAGGGGCTGTTCCTCCAGGGTTTCGTCGAGGGGCGCACGCTCCCCCGTGCGCGATTCGGGCTCGGCCGCCTCTCCGGCCGCCATGTTCGCCAGCTCGGTGAGTTATTCGGACAGCTGGCCGCCATCAAGCACGGGGAACTCTCCCTGGAATTGCTGCCAGAGGAGCCACAGGGACCGGAGGGTGGTTCCCGGCCACCGGTCCGGGACGGAGACAGTGCCGGCTTCCTCGGCAGGCTGATCGACTTCACGCAGTTCCAGGTCTACGGCGAGCATGTGGGCGAGTTCGGCGCGCTATTCGAAGGCCTGGGTATTTCGGCCACCTCGCTGAAAGGGCTGCGGGAGCGGTCCATGGAGTTGACCGAGCGGCCGTTCTCCCTCGTCCACGGCGATCTGCACCGGCGGAACCTGATCGTCGACGCAGCGGGCGATCTCTGGTTCATCGACTGGGAACTCGCCATGATCGGCGACCCGTTGTACGAGCTGGCGACCCATCTGCACCTGATGGACTACCCCGACTGCGACACGCGGCGGGTCAAGCGCGTGTGGCGCGAGGCGGTCGAGGCCGCACGGCCCGGTGCCAGCGACGGCTGGGAGCGGGACCTGCCGCAACTGCTGGCGTTCAAACGCGCGCAGTCGGTCTACACGGACGTGATCCGTACGGCCGCGGCGCTGATGGCGGGCGCGGGCATGCTGGCTCTGGTGGCGGGCGCGGTCGCGGTCGCGGGCCCGCCGGGAGCCGGCGCCGGGCCGGGCCCGAGGTGTCTGCGGCTGGCCCGGGCGGCGGGCAGGATCCAGCGGGTGCTGGCCGTGGCGAAGGAGGCCCTCGGCCTGCCCGCGGTC
This sequence comes from Streptomyces sp. YS-3, assembly GCF_045257485.1. Classification (NCBI taxonomy): domain Bacteria; kingdom Bacillati; phylum Actinomycetota; class Actinomycetes; order Kitasatosporales; family Streptomycetaceae; genus Streptomyces; species Streptomyces sp. YS-3. The sequence continues at coordinate 3,383 of NZ_JBJHPC010000667.1, forward strand.
CCCACCCGCGCCCGGATCCGGGCGGTGTACGGGGAGTGGCTGCGGGAGCGGGCGGAACGACGGGGTTAGGAGGGCCGCCCGGCCCGCACGCACGCGCCGGTGGTGCCTCGCGCCGGTGGTGCCTCGCGCCGGTGGTGCCTCACGCGGTGGTGCCTCACGCCGGTAGTGCCTCACCCCTGCGGCCCGGGCACCCCCTGCTCTGCGGCACTCCGCTTGCGCTCCCGCACGGGCCCTCCCGCACCGGGCCTCCCGCACCGGGCCTCCCGCACCGGGCCTCCCGCACGGGGCCCTCC
>NZ_JBJHPC010000668.1:0-3671 GCF_045257485.1 Streptomyces sp. YS-3
GTGGGGCTGTGGGAGGACTGCAGGACATCAATCTCTCCGTCGCGGTATCTGGCCAGATAAACCGCGGCGCCGATCTGGTCCCGCAGGCCGTCGAGAATCTGTTGCATCAGCTGCTCATGCTGATCGGTGCGGGCGGCCATGTCCAGGACGGGTCCGGGGGAGTGGGCGCCGCCGACGGTCTTGATGAAGAACTGGGCGCGCAGCCAGTGCAACAGCCACGACGTGTCGGCCATGCTGATCCCGGTGCGCCGGGCGAGGTCGCGGGTGGTGATGCCCTCGGCGGCCTGGATGTGCAGGAGGAGTTCGAGGGCGCGGAAGGCGGCTGCCTGTTGTGCTGGTGCCTGCGCGGGCAGGGTTTTGGTGCGGGACATGTCGGTGAGGACGGCCGGGCGCAAGGCGTTCGCCGACCACCAGGGCTCGGTGCGATTGTTCCCTTCACGTTGGTGAGGCCTCCCGTCTGAACGGGCAGCGGCGGCGGCGCCGGCGGCTGCTGCCGCCAGATACGGCGCTGGATCGCTCAGCGGCAGGATCAGCGGAGCCGTGGTTTCACCGTCGAGCGGCCTCAAACGGGTCCGTTGTCGATCCTCAGCCTGGGACGCAAGTCCCAGGGAGCCGGGCCTGTTCTGGGTCGGGAGTGTGGGGGGTGGCACGAGGACGAGCCGGGGTGCCGCAGGGACCGGTGCCGCCGTCTGCGTTGCTTCGGGCGTGAGCATCTCTTCGCTCACGCCCAGTCCCTGACGGATCTCGTTAAAGAAGAGACGGTCCTGGATTGGCGTGGACGGGTCGTCGGGGAAAGGCCGGCGGTGGGCGGTGGCGGCCAACAGGCGGCGGGCGTCACCGTGACCGTGCCGGGCTGCTTCGGCGATGAAGAACCGCACGTCTTCCCTGCGGTCCCAGTCCGCACGCATGGCCACTAAAGCCAGACGGAACAAAGCTCCCGGATGACCGGCTTCAGCGGCGGGCCCCAGCCACTGCGCGGCACGCAGCAACTCCCCCTTCATCAGCGCCTTCGAACCGAGCCGGTAGAGCGAGTTGGCGTGCGCACGCTCCTCAGCGGAGAGCCGGTACTTCTCCGTCAGCGGGCCGAAGTGCCCATCGGGCCGGTCCCAGAAGTCATACGGCCCCGCGAGCTGGTCCAGCAGGCGGGCGAGTGCGGCCGGGACCTGCGGCTCCGGGCGGCCCGCCCCACCGTCGGGGCCGTCGTACCTGCTCACATCCGTCACCTGTCTTTCCTTGCGCGCAGCTGCTTGCGGTGCCCATCTCGAATATGCCCCGTGAGCTTGCGCCTTAGGTACGCGATCGCCTTATTGCGAAGATTGTGGATACGGCGCGCAGGTATGCCGAGCGCAGCGGCGATCTCCGCATCACTCAGCCCTTTGCTCTGCAGATCAACCACCTGCCGGCGCTGCCCCAGCGGCATCCGCTCGATCTCCCGCGCCACCAGCTCTATCGCTTCAACATCATCGTCGGCAGGCTCCCGTGGCCGCAGGACCGGCTCCAGCCCGTTCAGGCCCCGTAAGAACCGCTCACGGGCGGACTGCTGACGCAACAGGTCGACAGCGAGATTGCGGGCCGTCCGGCACAGATACGCCATGACATCCGTATCCGCCGCCAGCTCCCCGGCCGCCGCCTTACGCCCCACCTTCAAATACGCCTCCTGCACAATGTCCTGACAGGTGGCCAACGGCAGCGACCGGTACAGACGCCGCAACGTGAACGGCTCCGCCTCAACAAATTTGGAATACGCGCTCAGCAGCCGCTGCGCCACGTCCTCTTCCTGCACGGGCCCCTCGCCTGTGAATTCCTGGCCTGCGGCGTCATCGCCTACCACGGGCCCCGCTCCCTGCCAGCTCCCCGGCTGCTGGCAGCCCGGGCGGTATCGACTCTGAGCCCCACCCTCACCGCGCCTTCCTCGGTGATATCCACCCGCACGACAAGCACCTGCGCATCACGCCGGCCGTGCCTCGCCTTCCGCGGACCTGTGCTCACCTGCACCCGTCGGGCTTTCCAGCGGACAGCGCTCGGCCGGTACCGGTGCACCAGGGCACCCAGCGCGTGCACCGCGCTCACGGCGGCCGGGATATACCCGGTCCACTCCAAGGACGGTGACATGAGAATGGTTCTCCATCCGACGGCGGGACACAGCCGATCGTGCGTCCTCGCCCCTCAGACGAGCCCCAGAGCCTACTTCTCCCTCACCAACACCCCGATTCACCCGAGCGAGTGAATTCCCTGAGCGCCGTTGCACACCCACCCCGGGCAGGACGTCAACGACTCTGCCACGTCGGCGTCCTCGCATCCCGTCCAGCCCGAGCAGCCATGACCGGCGCACCTGAACTGCCACGGGGCAGCCGACGCCGAGCTGCACCCGGGGGGGCGGTCATGAACCGACCGCTGCTGTTCCTCGACGTGGACCGTCCGCTCAACGTCTATGCGGCCAGCCGGAGAAGCGCGCCCACGGCTACACCACACGCAAAATGCCCCAGCACAGCACAACTCCTCACGGTCCCAAAGCCGTCTCAGCCCGGCGGCGCCCCTTGCGGGTCTGGCACAACCGGAACACGGGGCGATACCTGCTCCAGCTCGACTACGAGTTGTGCCAAGCGACCACCTTCAGGGACGGGTGCCAACCGGTGGATCGCTCCGCTACCCAACCTCCCTGAACTCCCTTTCAGCGGAGCGTTGTTCCAGGAGCGCCCCGGCGGGGCCCAATGGAAGACGGGCCCCTCGTGCACTATGCACGCGGCCGTCCCTTCGCCTGGGCCGATGACGAACACAGCGACCGGGACCAGCAACACGTCACCGCCCACCACCGCGGGGCCGGGGCTGCTCCATCACGTCAACGCGCACATCTCTCCGCGCGGGGACGACTTCCGCACGCTCGCCGGCTTCGCCCAGTCCCCGGACACCCGGACCACCGGCTGAGCACGCAACAGTTCTTCAGACAGCCACGTGCCCGATGCCGCGACGACGGCAAGGTCAGCGCCTTCAGTCCGCTGCCCCGGGGCGGCGTCGTACGTCGGCGTACACCCGTACCCGGACACCGCGCCTGGCCGGGGACGCGCCGTACCGGGGCGACACCGGAAGTCGCCCACAACTGCTGCAGGCACTCCCTCACGACGCGGGCGGTGTCCTCGTCCGCGGCGGTGATATCCAGGACGGCCAGACCAGGCTGGTCAAGGTGCTGCTCATCGATGGCCATGCCGTAAGAGACGGCTCCGCGTGGGTCGGCGGTTGTGTGACGGAGCACGAAGCACCCATACGAGGGACGGCTGCGCAGGGGCTTGACGGGCCCGCTCGCACCGTTCACAGCATGGGCTGTCCGGGGGAGGGGCAGGGAGCATTGGGGACGCTGGCACGGCGGGCTGGCGGCGGTACCTTGACCACGGAGCCGTGCCTGCGCCCCGAGCTGCCTGGCGCCCTGGCCCCGCGCCAGGACCTGCTGCTGGTTACGTCCAGCCGGCAGAGGTTTTGCTCCTCAGGGCTGGCTCGGCTGCCTGCCTGGCGTTCCAGGAGCCAGGGGACCGCTCGTGGCGTCGACTGTTGACCCCGTGAGCTCGTGCACTATGCACGCGGCCGTCCCTTCGCCTGGGCCGATGACGAACACAGCGACCGGGACCAGCAACACGTCACCGCCCACCACCGCGGGGCCGGGGCTGCTCCATCACGTC
>NZ_JBJHPC010000669.1:0-3661 GCF_045257485.1 Streptomyces sp. YS-3
GCCTGAGCACGCGCACGACCCCTTCATCGACGATCTGGCGCGCTCGGCCACCGTCCACCTGCTCCCCGCCGGTGGCGGCACGATGTGGGGCAGCGGCTTCTTCGTCGCCCCCGGCTGGGTGCTGACCTGCGCGCACGTCCTGCGCCCGCATCTGGCCCGGGACCGCGAGCGGATCTTCTGGGTCGGCAGCGACCGGCTCGGCGAGGACCCGCTGCCCGCCCGGCTCGCGGCCTGGCTGGTCGACGACGACCTGCCCGGCGAGGCCGTGCCCGTCGAGCAGGACCTCGCGCTGGTCCGCCTGATCGAGGACGACGTGGAGCACGAGTGCGTCTGGCTCAGCGACTGCGCCGAGCCGCCCGGCGCGAGCACCGCCGTGGTTTACGCCTTCCGGCCCGAGGAGGGCCCGCAGCGCTGGCAGACCGCCATCGACATCCGTACGTACGACGGCAATTACGGGTTCCGGTTCCACACCACCGAGTTCCCCAAAGGGGTCTCCGGCGGACCCGTGGTCGACCCGCACACCGGCGCCGTCGTCGCCGTGATGAAGTCGCGCCAGGCCGAGCGGGGCGGCGGCCGGGCCATCGCGCTCCCGGCGCTGCGCCGCTTCGGCGACCTCTACCGCACGGTGCTCGCCGAGCACGACCGGTGGCACGGCGGCGAGCCCCGGCTCAGCGGCTACAACACCTGGGTCGACCGGCAGCAGCAGTTACCCGCCGCCGGGCTGCACCGCACGCCCGAGCAGTGGAGCCCGTACGACCGGCGAGCGGCCCTCGGACTGCTGGCCTCCGTGCCCGGGCCCGGCGGGGTGCCGGCCGTCGCCAAGCTGGCGCGCAAGGCCCGCGGCGGGATCGCCCCGCCCGCCAGCCTGCCCGACCCGCGCACCTGGCGCGACGGCCACGGCCTGCTCTACGAGGCGCACCGCCCGATGCCCGCCATCGCCTTCCTGCACTACCTCAAGCTGGTCGTGGAGTACGAGCGCGGGCGCGGCGGCGACCCGGCACAGCTGGCCGCCTGGGTGAACGAGCGGCTGCGCGGCATCCCGCCCGTGGTGCACACCGTGGTCACCGAGGCGCGGCTGCCCGACGGGCTGCTGCCGGTGCTCGGGCCCGGCGCGCCCGAGGAGATCCTGACCGTCCTGCCGTACCCCACGCCCGAGCGCGGCGGCGCTGTCGTCACCGTCGAACTGGAGCCGCTCTCCGACGCGCCCGACCGGTTCTACTGGCGCATCCGGGTGCACGACGGTGACCGGGAGGGCTCCCGGCCGGTGGCCGAGGAGTGCCGGGGCGACGGGGTGGCCCCCGGCGAGCTCATCCGGCGGCTGCGCCGGCCGCTGGTCACCGCCTTCCAGAGCGTCGACACCGACGACTGCCCGGCCCCCCTCGAAGTCGCCCTGCCCGCCGACCACTTCGACACCGCCGTGCACCGCTGGCAGCTCACCGAGATCGGGCGCCTGTACCGGTCGCCCTACCTCGGCGTGCAGCGGCGGGTGGTGCTGCGCGACCTCGACCGGCGCGGCGCGGCCGACCCCGAGTGGCGGGAGCGCTGGGACGCCCTGATGGCCGCCGAAGAACTGGTCGCGGCGCCGACGCCGCAGCCGGGCCGGGCGCCCCGGCTGCGCCACTACACCGAGATGGAGCCCGGCGCGGTGCCGGTGCTGTGCCGGCCCGCCGGGCGCGGGGTCGGCGGCGCGGCCATGCGGATGGCGCTGGACGCCGGCCACGGGGTGGCGCTCTGGCACACCGACGCCCACCCCGAACAGGGCTGCCAGGACCTGTGCGTGGCGGTGCGCGCGGGGGCCGCCGATCTGCTCGGCCAGGCGAAGGACCCCACTGAGCTCCCGGACCGGCTGCGCCGTATCAGGGAGGAGATCAGCGATTCCAAGGATGCCCAGCACTGGGCGGAGGGTGTGGCGATGCTCTACGACGACCCGGACCGGCCGCTGCCGGACCTCCAGCGGCTGGACGCGCCGTGATACGCCGTGACGGAGTGCCCGCGGCGGGCACTCCGCGCCCCGCCGTGCGCCCGGACGAGCGCCGCTGTGACCGCCTGTGCGTCCACCCGCCCGGACCGGCCGGGGCAATCGCCTTTCGGCGGCCCGGGAGTGGGTACGTTCCGACTGGACCTCGACTCGCAACGAGACTTCGACCCGCAACGACACGTGGCCAAGAAGTGGTGCCCCGCCGACCGTCGACGAGGAGCGAGCGATGGACGACTGGCTGATCTACCGAGGCCTCGGGGCGCCGGATCCCGAGCGGATCAACACCCTGCCCCCGCCGCCCCGCTGGCGCACCTTCGGCGGCGAGCCGCGCCCGTACACCGTGCCGGACATCGACATCGCCTCCGAGCGCCGGCTCGGCGACCGCGTCTCGGAGCTGTCCGCGCACGACGCCGAGACCCTCCAGCTGATCAACGCGGCGCTCTATCTGCGCCGCCCGCTGCTGATCACCGGCGAGCCGGGTTCGGGCAAGTCGACGCTGGCGCACTCGATCGCGTACGAACTGGGCCTGGGCCGGGTCCTGCAGTGGCCCGTCATCAGCCGTACCGAGCTCAGGGACGGCCTCTACACCTACGACGCCATCGGACGGCTGCACGACGCGCAGCTCGCCGACGGCCAGGCCGACGACATCGGCCGCTACATCCGCCTCGGCCCGCTCGGCACCGCGCTGCTGCCCGCCGAGCGCCCCCGCGTCCTGCTCATCGACGAGCTCGACAAGAGCGACATCGACCTGCCCAACGACCTGCTGAACGTGCTGGAGGAGGGCGAGTTCCCGATACCCGAGCTGGAGCGGATAGCCGACCGGCCCGGCCGCGACGTGGTCGACGTCCTCACCGACGACGGCCGGCGGGTGGCGGTGCCGAACGGCAGGGTCCGCTGCCGAGCCTTCCCCGTCACCGTCCTGACCAGCAACGGCGAGCGCGACTTCCCGGCGCCGCTGCTGCGCCGCTGTATCCATCTGCACCTGGACCCGCCCCGCGAGGAGCGGCTCGCGGCCTTCGTCCAGGCCCACTTCGGGCCCGGCGCCGACGAGCGCAACGTCGATCTGCTCACCCGGTTCACCCGTGACGACGGCAACGGCGAGCTGCGCCCCACCGACCAGCTCCTGAACGCCATCTTCCTCACCCAGCAGGTGAGCGAGGAGGAGCCGGAGCGGCGCGAGGAGATAGCCGAGCTGCTGCTGCGCCCGCTGGACACCAGGCAGCGGTGACCCCGATGACCGCCGCCCGGGGCCCGCGCCCCCCCAGGAACGCCGTGACCTCCACGCTCACGGCCCTGGTGGCGCGCCTGCGCGAGGCGGAGATCCAGCCGACCGCCCAGGAGCTGGCGGACGCGCTGTGGCTGGCGGGGTTCGCCGGGCCCCTCACCCGGCCGGGTCCCCGGGCGGCCGAGGCGGTGCCCCCGGCCTCCGGCGGCCCCGGCGTCAAACCGCCCGACCCCCTCGACGGGGCGGCCCCCGGGACCGCCGAGCACCTCTCCGGACAGGGCGTTCCCGGCGGCTCCGGCACCCCTGGGCCAGGGGCCCGGGCCGATCTGTTCACCCCCGGGCCCGGCGCCGGTTCCGGCCGGGGCGCCGAGGGCGCGCATCCGCCGGCCGGCCCGGACGGGGTGCGGGTGGCGGCCCCCGCCGCGGCCACCCTGCCCGAACCGAGCGCCCTGCAGCGG
>NZ_JBJHPC010000670.1:0-3646 GCF_045257485.1 Streptomyces sp. YS-3
GGCGGAGGGCGGGGCCTGGACGTCCACGTGGACGAAGCGGGGGCCGCCGAGCTCCTCGACGGCCGCCACGGCGTCCGGCAGCGGCTTGCCGTGCAGGCCCTCGCGGTCCTCGACGGAGGCGACGCCCTTGCCCTTCACGGTGCCCGCGAGGATCACGGTGGGCTTGCGCGGTGTCCCGGCGGCCTCCCGGTACGCCGCGTCGACCGCCCCCACGTCATGGCCGTCCACCTCGACGGTGTGCCAGTCGAAGGCGCGGAACCTGCGCGCGTAGGCGGCCAGGTCGCGCTGATGGCGGGTCGGGCCGCGCTGGCCGAGCCGGTTGACGTCGACGACCAGTGTCAGATTGTCCAGGTGCTGGTCCCCGGCGTGCTCCGCCGCCTCCCACACCGAGCCCTCCGCCAGCTCGCTGTCGCCGCACAGCACCCAGACGCGGTACGGGAGACGGTCGAGGTGCTTGCCCGCCAGCGCCATCCCGACGCCGACCGGCAGGCCCTGGCCGAGTGAGCCGGTGGCCACGTCCACCCACGGCAGCCGCGGCGTGGGGTGTCCTTCCAGCCGGCTGCCCAGCTTGCGGAAGGTGAGCAGCTCCTCGTCGTCCACGACCCCGGCCGCGCGGTACATCGCGTACAGCAGCGGCGAGGCGTGCCCCTTGGAGAGGATCAGCCGGTCGTTGGCGGGGTGTTCGGGCTTGTCGAAGTCGTAGCGCAGATGCCCGGCCAGCAGCACGGCGGCCAGATCCGCCGCGGACATCGACGAGGTGGGGTGGCCGGATCCGGCGGCGTCGGCGGCGCGGACCGCGTCGACCCGCAACTGCTGTCCGAGCTCGGCGAGTCGGGCGAGGTCGGCCGTACGGGTGCTCTTCATGGTCAGTCCTTTCGGGTCGTGGGTGCGGGGCCGCCCGGGACGCGGGCCAGCTCGGGCGTCTCCGTGTCCAGCGGGACCGACCAGGACCGCACCAGGCCCAGCTGGACGCCCTGGCGGGGGAGTACGGCGTCCAGCAGCCAGTCGGCCGCCACGCGCACCCGGTTGCCGGGCATGGCGGCGAGGTGGTAGCCGCGGGTGACGGCCCCGGCGATCGGTCCCGAGAGCGGCATGCCGAGCGGGTTGGCCGCCGCCTGCACCCCGCCGAGGTCCACGACGAACCCCAAGTCGTTGTGCTTGTACGGCTGTTGCTCACCGTGGCCGAGCGAGGCCGCGACGTTGAGCGCGGCCCTCTTGCCCTGCCGGGCGGCGTGCTGCGCGGTCATCGGGGTGAACTCGCCCGGCTTGGTCAGGTCCGGCACGGCCGCCGCGTCGCCGCAGGCGAACACCTCGGGCCTGCCCGGCACGCTCAACTGAGGCTCCACGAGCAGCCGTCCGCGCTCCACGGACAGACCGAGCTCGGAGACCAGCGGATCCGGCCGGACGCCCACGCACCAGATCAGGGTCCGGGTCGGGATGAACTCCCCGTCGTCCAGCAGCACCCCGTCCTCGGTCGCCTCCTTCACGGAGGTTCCGGTGCGGACGTCGACACCACGGCGGCGCAGCACCCGCCCGGCCGTGGTGGACATCCTGCGGTCGAGTTCGGGCAGCAGCCGGTCGGCGATGTCGAGCAGCACCCAGCGCGCCGGCCGGCGCCGGTCGAGGGCGTCGGTGAACAGCTTCCCCTGCGCGGCCACTTCGGTGCCGGTGTAGCCGCCGCCGACCACCACGAAGGTGCGCCGCGCGCCCTGCTCCTGAAGGGTGTCGGTGCCCTGCGCGGCCAGTTCCATCTGCCGGGTGATGTGGTCGCGCAGATACAGCGCCTCGGGCATCCCGCGGAAGCCGTGCGCGTGCTCGCTGACCCCGGGCACCGGAAGCAGCTTGTTGACGCTGCCGACGGCGAGCACCAGCCGGTCGTACCCCAGCTCGCCCGCGTTCCCCTCCGGCCCGGTGTAGTGGACCTTCGAGGCGTCCAGATCGACGCGTTCGGCCTCCCCGAGGACGAGCCGCACACCGGGCAGCGTCCCGCTGAGCGAGACGGTGACACGGCGCGGCTCCAGGATTCCGGCGGAGACCTGGGGGAGCAGGGGGAGGTAGAGGAAGTAGTCCGTGGGGTTGAGCAGGGTGATGCGGGCACGGCCGCGCATGCGGCGGGAGAGGGTGCGAGCGGCCTGGTACCCGGCGAACCCGGCTCCGACGATGAGGATGCGGGGACGGTCCGGAGTAGGGGTGGTCACGTTCGGCTCCCGTGGGCTGGGTGCGGGCGGACAGGGTTCCCGCGTGCCCTGGGTCGCCGAGGGCAAACACCGGGCGGTGCGTGCCACATCACCCCTGCGCCAAGCCGCCCGGGGGTCTTCCCCGCCCCGGCCAGCTCCCTTTCCGGCCCCCGTCTCCGGCGCCCGCACCCACAATCATGACCGGTTCCGCCCGGCCCTCGCCGCCGCCGCTGGAGCTCAGAACGCCGGGCGGCGGCGCGACATCAGAAGGCCGAGTTGGTGAACCAGCGCTGGAGCAGTTCCTCGTCCCCGCCGGTCCGTACCTCTCCCGCCGAACGGTCGGAACGGCCGTAGACGAGCAGCAGCAGGTCGGCCGCGCGGGCCCGGATCGTGGCGTCGGCGGGCGTGCCGTCCTGCCCCGGACCGTCCTGGCTCTCCACCAGACCGAAGCCGTCGGGGCGCAACTGGACCAGCCAGTCGTCGTCCGTGTCCGTACTGGTGAACCGGATGTGCTGGACGGCCCCGGCGGAGCGCAGCTCGGCGACCCGGGGTGCGAAGAAAGTGGCGTAGGGAAGGTTGACCAGGAACTCGTCGACGCCGTCCCGCGCGAGCCCCGGGTCGATCTCGGAGGCCAGTCCCAGCGTCCGTTCCGCGTCGACGCGGTGCACCAGCGTCTCGAACAGCATCCGGCGCACCCAGAACCGGACATGGCCGTCGGCGCCCCACACCCACATCGGCGCGTCCGGGTCGGTGCTCGCGAACGTCTGGTCCGCCTCGGCCGCGCCCGCGGCCAGCCAGTCGGCGTAGCCGTCCTCGCGCTCCGGCAGCCGCAGGTCCACATCGCGGCTCGTGGGCCGCTCCTGGACACGGGCGCGTACCAGCGCGGTGAACATGCGGTGCACGCCGCCGGTGTGCCGGACGAGGTCGACCAGGGTCCAGCCCGGGCAGGCGGGGACGGCGAGCGTCAGGTCGGCGCCCTTGACCAGGCCCGCGAACCGGGCGCTCTCCGCGGCGACGGCCGCGCGGTGGTCGAGCGGTTCGGCAGTGTTCATGGTGTCGCGCCTCCTGGCAGACCGGTTCTCTTCCCGGGCAGCCTGTCACAGCGGCCCCGGCCGGTGGAGGGCGGGCGTACGGGGCTACTGGACGGCGGCGTCGGCCAGCACCGCGTCCACCTCACGGCTCTCGGCGGACTCGGGCGCCTCGGTGACCCCGAGGAGGAAGGCCGACCGGTCCTCGCCGCGCGCGACGATCGTCAGCCGCAGCCGTCCCGCCCTTCCGCTCTCGTCCTGGGTGCGCAGCACCACCGTGTAGGCGGGACGGCCGCTCACCTTCGTGGCCCGGGACTCCTCCATGCTGGAGGTGCCGTCCGGGTAGAAGAACTCCGCGTTGGAGCGGGCCGCGGTCTCCGTGCGCGCCCGCAGAGCGGACTCGTCGAGGGGAGCGCCCCGCCCGGCGAGCACGGCGCCCCC